>NZ_JBHXKA010000012.1:0-109436 GCF_042722885.1 Streptomyces sp. NPDC058401 | reverse complement strand
CCGCCGCGGCCCCCGCGGGCGCGGGCCGGCGCGCCGGGCCTCCGCGCGCCCTACACCGAGGGCAGCGGTACCGGGACGCCCATGATCTCCCGCGAGTGCAGGTTCGGTACGAGCGACAGCCGCCACGCCTGCCAGCCCTCCGCCGGGTCCACCCCGCGCGCCAGGATCACCGTGTAGGACTCCAGGCAGTCCTCCAGCCGCCCGTCCCGCATCGGATGCGGGGCCGCCGCCAGCCGCGCCAGCTCCGTCCGCGCCTCGTCCGGGGCCGCCGGGACCGCGTACGGCAGGAGCGTGCAGCGCAGGAAGCGCGCCCAGTCCTCCCCGCGCCGGTCCCCGTAGGAGATGAACAGCCGCACCGCCTCCTCGCAGAGGTCCAGCGCCTGCGCGGTCCGCCCGTTGCCCGCGTCCACCACCGCCAGCTCCAGGCAGGTCCACGCCTCCCCGTGGGCCAGCCCGATCCGCCGGAAGTCCGCCCGCGCGTCCACCAGCAGCTGGCGGGCGAAGCCGGAGTTCTTCAGGTTCCCCGTCTGCGCCGCCCGCTGGTCGCGCGTGACCCGGCCCGAGTGGTGGCGGGCGTGCGCCAGCCCGTACACGTCCCGCATCCGCGAGAACATCGTGCGGGCCCGCTCCAGTTCCCGCACCGCCCGGTCCCGCTCCCCGGCCTCCTCCAGCGCCTGGCCCAGGTAGTACAGCGTCCACGCCTCGCCGCGCGCGTCCTCCGACTCCCGGTGCCGGGCCAGCGCGTCCCGCAGCCGCTCCAGCGCCGGCCCCGGATCCCCGTCGACCACCCGGGCCCGGCCCAGCTGGGTCAGCGCCCACGCCTGGCCCCGGTCGTCGCGCGTGCGCCCGTACAGCTCCAGCGCCAGGCGCAGCTCCGCCTCCGCGCGCGGCACCTCGCCCAGGCGCAGGTACACCTGGCCGAGCTGCAAGTGCGCCCAGGCCTCGCCGTGCACGCTCTCGCTCTCGCGGTGCAGGACGAGGGATTCGCGCAGCAGCCGCAGGGCCTCCGCGAGGTGTGCGCGGTCGCGTTCCACCGCGCCGAGCGCGTGCAGGCCCCACGCCCGGTCGCCCGCCAGCTCGTCCGGGGCCTGGAGCACGAGCGCCTCCCGGATGCGGGCCGAGGCCTCGGGGAGGTTGCCCTGGTGGTGCAGGGTGATGCCCAGGGAGACCAGGGCCATGCCCGCACCCGCCTCCTGCCGGGCCTCCTTGTACTGGTCGACCAGCGAGGTCAGGGTGGTGCGGGACTTGTCCAGCTCACCGAGCTGGCGGGCCGCGATGCCCGTACGCCACTGCACCGAGCGCACCAGCAGACCCTGGTCGACGGCCTGCGTGAGCTCGTTGATCTCACCGAGCCGGTACAGGTCGCCGCGCAGCAGGCAGAAGTCGCAGAGCGCGCCCAGGAGGTCCAGCACGGCCTGCTGGTCCACGCCCTCCGAGTGCCGCAGCGCCGCCGTGATGAAGCTCGACTCGTCGTCCAGCCAGCGCAGGGCCGCGTCCAGGGAGGCGAACCCGTGCCCGCCGACCGTGCCCGCCTTCGACAGGGCGTTCGCCCGCGTCGACATCTTCCCGTCGACCATCCGGATCACCGAGTCCGCGAGCTGCGCGTACGTACGGATCAGCCGCTCGTGCGCCGCCGAGGCGTCGGCCCGGTCCTCGTCCCGCTCGAGGCGGGCCGCCGCGTACGCGCGCACCGCGTCGTGCATGCGGAACCGGTCCCCGCGCACGTGGTCCAGCAGCCCCGCCCGCGCCAGCTCGCGCAGCAGCCGCCCCGCCTCCGCCTGGTCCGCGTCGATCAGCGCCGCCGCGGCCGCCGCCCCCAGCGAGGCCCGGCCGGCCAGCGTGAGGCGGCGCAGCAGCCGGCGCCGCTCCTCGGGCAGCGCCGCGTACGCCAGATCCAGGGCGGCGTCCAGGGAGGAGCCACCCGGCTCCGGAGCCTGCCCGGCGTGCCCGAGGGGGGCCAGCACGCGCAGCGCCAGCGGCAGGCCCGCGCCGAGCGCGAGCAGCGCCCGTACGGTCTCCTGCGGGTACGGGGCTGCGGGCGCGGCGCCGGCCGGGGGCGGGTCCGTCGCGGCAGGCGCGGCTCCCGGTCCCGCTCCGGGGCCTGCTCCCGGTCCTGCTCCGACTCCTGCCCCCGCTCCCGCTCCCGCGGCGGCCGCGCCTCCGGCGCCCGGCCCCGCGACCGCGACCGCCGCTCCTGCCCCGGCCCCCGACGCTTCCGCGGCCGCCGCCCGGACCAGCTCCGCGGCGGGCTCCTCCGCCAGCCGGGTCACCGGCAGCTGGTACACCCAGGCCGCCAGCTCGGCGGGCAGCTCCAGCGGCTCCCGGGCCGTGACCAGGACCAGGCTCTCGGACCGCTCGGGCACGAGCATCCGTACCTGCGCGGCATCCACGGCATCGTCCAGGACCACCGCCACCGGAGTGCCCTGCACGTGCTGGTGGTACAACTCGCCCAGCCTGCGCACCTGCTGCTCCGCCGACGAGCCCTCGCGGAACAGCAACTGCTCGCGCGGCGCACCGAGCCGGTTCATCAGGTGCAGCAGCGCCTCACGCGTAGGCAGCGGGCTCTCCGCGGCGCCCCCGCCGCGCAGGTTCACCACGCAGGCACCCCTGAACTGGTCCCGCAGCGCCTGCGCGGCATGCAGCGCCAGCGTGGTGCGGCCCACCCCCGGCTCCCCGTGCAGCACCACGACCACCGGACGGGTCTCGGTGCTCGCCCGGGCGCTCTGCACCCATTGCGCGATCCGGGCCAGCTCCGCCCGACGGCCGAAGAACCCGCCCTCCAGCGCCGGGAGTTGACCGAAGGACTGCTCCAGCATCGCCCGCCGGCGCGCCTCGGCGCTGCGATTGGCCCCGCGCAGCTGGAGCGTGGAACCGGCGCCGCCGCCGCTCCCGTTCACCTTGGCCGGGGCCTGCAGCGCCGCCGCCACCTTGCGCTGCTGCTCCAGGAAGGGGCGTATCCCGCGCATCTCCAGCGCCGTCAGCCACTGCAGCTTGAGCTGCTCCGCGCCGCCCGGCCGGCCCTGCTCCCCGGCACGGCGGTTCGCCGCGGGCAGGTGCAGGGCCGTCACCTTGACCACCGTCGCCGTCGCTCCGGCCACGCCCGCGATGGCACCGGCGGTCAGCGCCGTACCGGCGGCCACGCCGAAGGCCAGGTCGGCCACGACCGCGGCAGCGGCCGCAACTCCCGTGACCAGCACCGCCGTCGAGGTGTTCGCGCGCCGGAAGGCCTCGCCGAGCGACTCGTCCCCGGCCGCCGCCTCGTCCAGCGCGTGCGTGTAGGCCTCGTACTCGGCGGCCGCGCTCGCCGCGAGCGAATCCAGCGCCTGCCTGCCGCGCGCCAGCAGCGCCGCCCTGGCCTCCGGAGTACCGGCAGCCCCGCCCGCTCCCCGCCGGGACTCCTCCTCCACGGCCCGCCCCAGCAGCCGCTCGGCCTCACCGCGATGACTGTCCCGCATCGGCAATCCCCCTCAGAGAGCTCCGGCACCGTGCCACAAGTGTCCGTCGGGACGGTCGCGAGCGCGAGGGAATCTGAGCTAGTTCAGAGGGAGTTGGCCATCAACCGATCGCTTGAGGGATGCCGGTGGGCAGGCGCTGGGGATCCTCCGGACCGCGTGTGGGGCCGGTGGCCCTGCTCCTGCCGCGAGCGGCGCGGCCACCTGGACCCGAACACGAGGCGCCTGGACGGCTGATCTTGGGTCGTTACGGGTGGGGCGGTAATGAGCAATGGTGGTCCATGGCGGCCAATTTCGCACACTAGTGACCTTTTCGCGCATCCATGCGACTTGTGGGGCTACCGTCATATCTGTGCAGCTCCGATATAACTACCGGATATACCCGGATACCTCACAGCAGGCCGCATTGGCGCGGGCGTTCGGATGTGCCCGTGTGGTGTGGAACGACTGTCTGCGTGCCCGGAAGAAGGCGTATGAGGCGGGGCTGGCCTATCCGACTTCGGCGGTGATGTCCAAGCTCTGCATAACCCAGGCGAAGCGCACCAAGGAGAGGTCCTGGTTGGCCGAGGTGTCTGCCGTCGTACTGCAGCAGTCGCTTCGAGACCTCGATGCTGCGTTCAAGTCCTTCTTCGATTCGGTCGCGGGCAAGCGCACGGGGAGGAGGGTTGGCCCTCCACGGTTCAAGTCGAGGAAGGAAAGCCGGCAGTCCATTCGCCTCACCTCCGGTGCCTTCGGGGTGAGGGGCAATGGGCGCTGCATGTGGCAAGGGTGGGTGACCTCAAAGTCGCATGGTCGCGGGTCCTCCCGGCGGAGCCCACGTCGCTGACGATAGTCAAGGATTCGACAGGCCGGTACTTCGCGAGTTTTGTGGTCGATGTGGATGTAGATGTCCTGCCAGAAGTGGGTGGTGAGGTCGGTATCGATCTGGGTCTGGAGACGTTCGCGGTGCTCTCTGACGGCACCAAGGTCAAGACCCCGAGGTTCCTGCGTCGTGCGGAGAAGAAGCTCAAGAGGCTGCATCGGGAGCTGTCGCGTAAGGCGAGAGGTTCGAGGAACCGGTCCAAGGCGCGGATCAAGGTGGCGAGGCAGTATGCGCGGGTGGCTGACCAGCGCAGGGACTGGCATCACAAGGTGTCGACACGGATCATCCGCGATAACCAAGCGGTGTACGTGGAAGATCTCGCGGTGTTCGGCCTTGCGCGCACCCGGCTAGCCAAGTCGGTTTACGACGCAGGATGGTCGACGTTCGTGGGCATGCTGGAGTACAAGGCTGCCAAGCAAGGCAGGTACTTCGGGAAGATCGGGCGCTTTGAGCCGACCACGCAAGTCTGTTCTCTGTGTGGACACAGGGGAGGGCCCAAGCCTCTCAATGTCCGGGAATGGACCTGTGAGCCGTGTGGGGCCGTCCACAACCGGGACGAGAACGCAGCGATCAACACCCTGGCCGCCGGACGGGCGGACAGGCTAAACGCCTCGTGGAGCGCGGGTAAGACCGGGCCGAGAGCCTGGCGCAGCGCGATGAAGCAGGAAGCCGCCGAGACGGTCGTTTGACCGTGGCAGGAACCGTTGGCCCGTGGGTCGAGGGGTGCGTCAAATGAACGAGCACTTCGTGATGATGCGACCACACCGGTCGTTGCGGGGAGTGCTGGAGCGGTCGGGTTCCATGCGCGATGTGGCAGATCGCGCGCGCAGGCTTGCTGCGCATAGATTTGGCCCATGTCGAACCGCCTCGCGAACGAGACCTCCCCGTACCTGCTCCAGCACGCCGACAACCCCGTCGACTGGTGGCCCTGGTCCCCGGAGGCCTTCGCGGAGGCGCGGGAGCGTGGGGTGCCCGTGCTTCTCAGCGTCGGATACTCGAGCTGTCACTGGTGCCATGTCATGGCGCACGAGTCCTTCGAGGACGAGCTGGCGGCCGCCTACCTCAACGAGCACTTCGTCAACGTCAAGGTCGACCGTGAAGAGCGGCCCGACATCGACGCCGTCTACATGGAGGCCGTGCAGGCCGCGACCGGGCAGGGCGGGTGGCCCATGACCGTGTTCCTGACGCCCGACGCCGAGCCCTTCTACTTCGGGACCTACTTCCCGCCCGAGCCCCGGCACGGGATGCCCTCCTTCATGCAGGTGCTCGAAGGCG
This sequence comes from Streptomyces sp. NPDC058401, assembly GCF_042722885.1. Taxonomy (NCBI): domain Bacteria; kingdom Bacillati; phylum Actinomycetota; class Actinomycetes; order Kitasatosporales; family Streptomycetaceae; genus Streptomyces; species Streptomyces sp. NPDC058401. The sequence goes on along the minus strand of NZ_JBHXKA010000012.1, from coordinate 103,847 downwards.
TGCGCACCGCGTGGGTCGGGCGGCCCGAGGAGGTGGCGGAGGTCGCGCAGCGGATCGTACGGGACCTCGCGGGGCGGCAGCTCGACTACGGGAAGGCCGGCACCCCCGGGCCCGAGGAGCTCGGGCAGGCGCTGCTGGGGCTGGTGCGGGAGTACGACGCCACGCGCGGCGGGTTCGGCGGGGCGCCGAAGTTCCCGCCGTCCATGGTGCTGGAGTTCCTGCTGCGCCACCATGCCCGGACCGGGTCCGAGGGGGCGCTGCAGATGGCGGCCGACACCTGCGGGGCCATGGCGCGGGGCGGGATCTACGACCAGCTCGGGGGCGGGTTCGCGCGGTACTCCGTGGACCGGGAGTGGGTCGTTCCGCACTTCGAGAAGATGCTCTACGACAACGCGCTGCTGTGCCGGGTCTACGCCCACCTGTGGCGCACCACCGGGGACGAGCTCGCCCGGCGGATCGCCCTGGAGACCGCCGACTTCATGGTCCGGGAACTGCGCACCCACGAGGGCGGCTTCGCCTCCGCACTGGATGCCGACAGCGAGGATCCGGCGACGGGCAAGCACGTGGAAGGGGTCTACTACGCCTGGACTCCCGCCCAGTTGCGCGAGGTGCTGGGGGAGGAGGACGGGGACCTGGCCGCCGCCTGCTTCGGGGTGACGGAGGAGGGCACCTTCGAGCACGGCATGTCGGTGCTCCAACTGCCCGCCCAGGGACCGGACATCGGTGACGAGCGGCTCGCCGGCTTCAAGGAGCGGCTGCTCGCCGCGCGGCAGGCGCGGCCCGCGCCCGGGCGGGACGACAAGATCGTCGCCGCCTGGAACGGGCTGGCCATCGCGGCGCTCGCCGAGTGCGGGGCCTTCTTCGACCGGCCCGACCTGGTCGAGCGGGCCACGGAGGCCGCCGACCTGCTGGTCAGGGTGCACATGGACGGGATGGCCCGCCTCGCGCGGACCAGCAAGGACGGGCGGGTCGGGACGAACGCCGGGGTGCTGGAGGACTACGGCGACGTCGCCGAGGGGTTCCTGGCGCTGGCGGCCGTCACCGGGGAAGGGGTCTGGCTGGAATTCGCCGGGTTCCTCGTCGACCTGGTCCTGGCCGGGTTCACCGCCGAGGACGGCTCGCTGTACGACACCGCGCACGACGCCGAGCAGCTGATCAGGCGCCCGCAGGACCCGACCGACACGGCGGCCCCCTCGGGCTGGACGGCCGCCGCCGGCGCCCTGCTCTCGTACGCGGCGCACACCGGCTCGCAGGCGCACCGCACGGCGGCCGAGCGTGCGCTCGCCGTGGTGCACGCGCTCGGGCCGCGCGCTCCGCGGTTCATCGGGCACGGGCTGGCGGTCGCGGAGGCGCTGGTCGACGGGCCGCGCGAGGTCGCGGTGGTGGGTCATCCGGAGGATCCGGCGCGGGCGGAGCTGCACCGGGTCGCGTTGCTGGCGACGGCTCCCGGGGCGGTCGTGGCGTCGGGTCTGCCGGGGGCGGCGGACGGCAGTGGCGGGGAGTTCCCCCTTCTGGCCGAGCGCACGCTGGTGCACGACCTCCCGACGGCGTATGTCTGTCGACATTTCGTCTGCGCGCGGCCTACGACCGATCCGGTCGAGCTGGCTGAGCAGTTGGGTACGGTTCATCCCTGAAAGTAGGGGAGTAGCGTCAATTCCGGTTGTATCAAGGTCAGTTCGGCAACGTGGTTTTTATCTCGAAAGCGCCTGAGCGTCATGTTCGCTGCCTAATCTCATGACTTCGGAGTCACCGATCAGTCACTGTCGGCGCCAGAGCGCGCCGGGGCAGTAGCGCGCACCGGGGGTTGCGCACGCGGGGGGAATCGGGGGGCGGGGCGAGTGCGGCGGGCTGGGGAGCCCGCCGCGCGACGCCCGTCCCCCGGGGGGTTCGGGGATCGCCGCATGGGGTTGCGGCACGTCTGTGGGGGACGCTTTGTTCATATCCGTGTTCATTTGTGTCGTATCGCTCGCGCTCTTCTGGATGGCGGCGTTCACGCTCTGGTGGCAGATGCACGCGTGGCGGACGCCCGAGACGCTCGCCTCGACCCGGTTCGACCGCCCCGACGGCGGCGGCCGGCTGGCCTTCTCCCTGCTGCTGCCCGCCCGCCACGAGCAGGCGGTCCTGGAGCACACCATCGAGCGGCTCCTGGAATCGAGCCACCGCGACTACGAGATCATCGTGATCGTCGGCCACGACGACCCCGGGACCGCGGAGGTGGCCGAGCGCGCCGCCGCCCGAGCGCCCGGCCTGGTGCGCGTCGTCACCGACCACCACGAGGTCAAGAACAAGCCGAAGGCGCTGAACACCGCCCTCCCGCACTGCCGGGGCGACATCGTCGGGGTCTTCGACGCCGAGGACCAGGTCCATCCCGAGCTGCTGTCCCACGTGGACCACGCCTTCCGCGCCACCGGCGCCGACGTGGTCCAGGGCGGGGTCCAGCTCATCAACTTCCACTCCAGCTGGTACAGCCTGCGCAACTGCCTGGAGTACTTCTTCTGGTTCCGCTCCCGGCTGCACCTGCACGCGGAGAAGGGCTTCATCCCGCTCGGCGGCAACACCGTCTTCGTGCGCACCGAGGTGCTGCGCGAGGCCGGCGGCTGGGACCCGAACTGCCTCGCCGAGGACTGCGACCTGGGCGTGCGGCTGTCCTCCGTCGGCAAGAAGGTGGTCGTCGCCTACGACTCGGACATGGTGACCCGCGAGGAGACCCCGGGCTCCCTGGTGAGCCTGCTCAAGCAGCGCACCCGCTGGAACCAGGGATTCCTCCAGGTCTACCGCAAGAAGGACTGGCAGCAGCTGCCCGGCCGCGGCCAGCGCTGGCTGGCCCGGTACACGCTCATGACCCCCTTCATGCAGGCCACGTCCGGGGTCGTCATCCCGGTGAACTTCGCCGTCGCCGTCTTCCTCGACGTGCCCGTGGGCGTCGCGATCGTCACCTTCCTGCCGATGATCACGGCGATGGTGACCTTCGTCTTCGAGGTGGTCGGCCTGCACGACTTCGGCCGTCAGTACGGGCTGCGCGTGCGCTTCACGCACTACGTCAAGCTCGTGGTCGGCGGCCCGTTCTACCAGGTGATGCTGGCCGGCGCCGCGATCCGCGCGGTCTGGCGCGAGCAGCGCGGACGGAGCGACTGGGAGCTCACCAGCCACACCGGAGCCCACCTCGCCGCCCCGACCGCCCCGACCAGCCCGAGCAGCCAGAGCAGCGCGACCGCCCCGACCAGCCCGACCAGCCCGAGCAGCCCGAAGACCCTCACCCGAGAGGACAGCCACCGGTGACCGCCACCCTGCCCACGGCCACTGATCCCGCGGCCGGTTCGACAGCCACTGCTCCCGCCACCACTCCCGCCGCCGCTCCCGCCACCGTTCCCGCCGCCGCTCCCGCCGCCGAAGTCCTCATCCCGCGCCAGCGGACCGGCGGCCTCGGGGTCCGACCGGCTGCGCCGGCCCGGCCGCTCGTCCGGTTCCGCTCCTCCCGTCCCGATCTGCTGCTGTGCGGTGCGCTGCTGCTCGCGATCCTCCTCGTGCAGGGCTGGAACATCACGAACTTCCCCACGCTCAGCGACGACGAGGGCACCTACCTCGCGCAGGCGTGGGCCGTCCAGCAGGGCAAGGGGCTGGCCCACTACACCTACTGGTACGACCATCCCCCGCTCGGCTGGATCCAGATCGCGGGCCTGACGTACCTGCCGTCCCTGTTCGTACCCGACGCGATGACCGTCGCACCGATGCGGTTCTCGATGCTCGCCGTGTCGGCCGCCAGCGCGGTCCTGCTGTACGTGCTGGCGCGCCGGCTCTGGCTGCCGCGCTGGGCGGCCGGTCTGGCCATGGGTCTGTTCGGGCTCTCCCCGCTCTCCGTCGTGCTCCAGCGGGAGATCTTCCTCGACAACATCGCCGTCATGTGGATGCTGCTGGCCTTCTGCCTCGCGGCGTCCCCCAGCCGCCACCTGTGGCACCACTTCGCCTCCGGCCTGGCGGCCGCCACCGCCGTGCTGACGAAGGAGACGATGCTGGTGGTGCTCCCGGCGCTGCTGGTGACGATGTGGCGCCACAGTCACCGCGACACCCGCAAGTTCGCCGTCACCGGAGCCGTCACCGCCTGCGTGCTGATCGGGGTGACGTACCCCCTGTACGCACTGCTCAACGCCGAGCTGCTGCCCGGCTCCGGACACGTCTCCCTCATCGACGGGATCGTCTACCAGATGGGCCGGGCCGGCTCCGGCTTCATCCTCGACCCCGGCTCCGGCTCGCACGGGGTCTTCGAGTCCTGGCTGTACTACGACACCGTGCTGCCGCTCGGCGGGCTGGCCGGCGCGGTGCTGCTCCTCGTCACCATCCGGTGGTCGGTCACGGCCCGGGCGCTCGCGGGCCCGGCGCTGGCCGTGGTCATCCTCGGCCTGGTCGCGCTGCGGCCCTCCGGCTACCTCCCGGCGATGTACGTGATCCAGGCGCTGCCCTTCCTGGCGCTGGTGCTCGCCGGGGGCGCGGCCAGCGTCACCCACGCCGTGCTGCGCCGCCGCCGCGCGCCGGGGGAGCGGCGCGCCCTGGCCTACGGGCGGTGGGCGCTGGTCGGCGTCCTGGCCGCCTCGGCCCTCGTCTACCTCGTCCCGCGCTGGTACGACGGCAACCGGACGGCGCTCACCGTCGACGCGAACGCCCCGTACCGGCAGGCCGCGGCCTGGCTCGGGAGCGAGGTGCGCGAGCCCGCCACGACCCGGGTGCTGGTCGACGACGCGCTGTGGCTGGACGCCGTCCACCACGGCTTCGATCCGGGGCTGGGCGCCATCTGGTTCTACAAGGCCGACCTGGACCCGGCGGTCACCAAGACCCTGCCGGGCGGCTGGCGGGACATCGACTACGTGGTCTCCTCGCCCACGGTCCGGCGCGACGCGGCCCAACTGCCCAACGTGAAGGCCGCGCTGGAGCATTCGACGCCGGTCGCCGTCTTCGGCGAGGGCGAGGACCGCATCGAGATCCGCCGCACGGACCGGCCGGCCGACAGCCACACCGCCCCTACCGCCAACGGGAGTTGATCCGGCATGAGCGAAGACCTGTGGGCCCCGCATGCGCCGCACGTCCCGCATGCCCCGCACCTGCCGGAGGGAGCCGTCGAGGCGCCCGCCCCCGGCAGTGTCACCCTGATCATTCCGACCTTCAACGAGGCCGGAAACATAGCGGAGTTGCTGAGCAGGCTGGCCGCCGCGCTGCCCGCGCACCTGCCCGTGTCGGTGCTGTTCGTCGACGATTCCACGGACGACACCCCGGCCGTCATCGAGACGGCCGCCCGGGAATGCGCCTTCCCGGTGGAGGTCCTGCACCGCGAGAGCCCCGACGGCGGGCTCGGCGGGGCCGTCGTGGCGGGGATCGGGCGGTCGGACACCGACTGGATCGTCGTCATGGACGCCGACCTCCAGCATCCGCCCCACCTGGTCCCCGAGCTGGTCGGGGAGGGGGAGCGCACCGGCGCCGACCTGGTCGTGGCCTCCCGCTACATCGCCGGGGGCAGCCGGGCCGGGCTCGCCGGGAGCTACCGGATCGCGGTCTCGCGCGGGGCGACCTGGCTGACCAAGGGGCTCTTCCCGCGCGCCCTGCGCGGGATCAGCGATCCGATGAGCGGGTTCTTCGCGATGCGCCGCTCGGCGGTCACGCAGGAGGCGCTGAAGCCGCTGGGCTACAAGATCCTGCTGGAACTGGCCGTGCGCTGCCGCCCGGCGCGGGTGGCCGAGGTGCCCTTCGTGTTCCAGGACCGCTTCTCGGGGGAGTCGAAGTCCACCGCCCGCGAGGGCCTGCGCTTCCTCACCCATCTCGCCTCGCTGCGTTCCGCGACCCCGCTGGCCCGCATGATCGGCTTCGGGCTGATCGGGCTCTCCGGCTTCGTCCCGAACCTGGCCGCCCTGTGGATGCTCACGCACACCGGCATGAACTACCTGGTCGCCGAGGTGGTGGCGAACCAGGCCGGGGTGCTGTGGAACTTCCTCCTCATCGAGACCCTGCTGTTCCGCGACCGGCGCCGGCACCGCCACTGGGCCGACCGCCTCGGACGCTTCACGCTGCTGGCCAACGCCGATCTGCTGCTGCGGATCCCGCTGATCGCGGTGTTCGTCGGCACTTGGGGCTTCGGGGTGCTGTCCGCGACGGCGCTGGCTCTGGTCACCACCTTCGTCCTGCGCTTCGCGGCGACGGAGGCATTCGTCTACCTTCCGCGCAAGACGGGCCGCACGCACACGAGTTGAGTCGTACGACGAGTCGTACGACGAGTCGTACGACGAGCCGCACGACGAGCCGCACGAAGGGATGCTCCCCATGGAGAGGAAGATCCGGCGCAGGGCAAGGGCAAGGTGGCGGGCCGCCCTGCCGGCCGTCGGGGCGATGATCGCGGGCCTGCTGCTGACCGCACCGCAGCAGGCCACGGCCGGACCGCCCAACCTGCTCACCAACCCCGGTTTCGAGACCGCCGGTCCGGCCGGCGCCGACATGCCGTCCTGCTGGTCGAAGTCCGGCTGGGGCGACAACGACTTCACCTTCGCGACCGTCGCCGACGCGCACTCCGGCACCAAGGCCATGAAGGTCTCGCTCACCCGCCGGGTCGACGGCGACCGCAAGGCCCTGGTCACCGAGAACGGCACCTGCGCCCCGACGGTCGTGCCGGGCCGCCAGTACGACCTGTCGGCCTGGTACAAGTCGAACACCCCTGACGTGTCGGTGACCGTGTTCCGCCACGACACGACGGCCGGCTGGCAGTACTGGACCGATCTGCAGAATCCCCCCGTCAGTGCGGCGTGGGCGCGCACGGCGGTCCGTACGCCGGCGGTCCCGCCCAATACCGACAAGATCGTGTGGGGCCTGTCCGTCTACGGGGTGGGCACGCTCACCACCGACGACTACGCGCTGGAAGAGGTGGGGGTGACCCCGCCGCAGCCCACCTGCACGGGTACGGCGACGGAGTGCGCGAAGGGCGCGTGGCAGGTGATCGCCGCCAAGAACCCGGTGCGCTCCATGCACGCCGTCGTGCTGAAGAACGGCAAGGTGCTGCTGATCGCGGGCTCGGGCAACGACATCGCCCAGTTCAACGCGGGCACCTTCACCTCCGCGGTCTACGACCCGGCGAACGGCTCGTTCAAGACGATCCCGACGCCCGTGGACATGTTCTGCTCCGGCCACGTCCAGCTGGCCGACGGCCGGGTGCTGGTGATGAGCGGCAACAAGGGCTACCCCTCGGCCGACGGCACGATCGGCTACCAGGGGCTGAAGGACTCGTACACCTTCGATCCGGCGACCGAGAAGTACACGAAGACGAACGACATGAACGGCGGGCACTGGTACCCGTCGGCGACCGTCCTCGGCAACGGCGACGTGATCACCTTCGGCGGGCTGAAGGAGGACTCCACGGGCAACGTGACCGCGGAGAAGTTCTCGGCCGCGCAGAACAAGTGGCTGCCGATGAACGAGGTCAACCAGACCTGGTCGTACTGGGGCCTGTACCCGTCGATGATCCTCATGCAGGACGGCCGGCTCTTCTACTCGGGCAGCCACACCTTCGGCAACGGAACCCAGGGCACCGGCTCCTCCGTGTACGACTACGGCGCCAACACCATCACCGACGTGCCGGGCCTGCGGGGCAAGGACCAGCGCGACGAGTCGGCGAGCGTGCTGCTGCCCCCGGCGCAGGACCAGCGGGTCCTGACCATCGGCGGCGGCAACAACGAGTCCAACCCGGCGGCGAACCGGCTCACCGACATCATCGACCTGAAGCAGCCGAGCCCCGCCTACACGGCCGGCCCGGACCTGCCCCAGGGCCTGGTCGACCAGGGCGCGGGCAAGCGCCCGCAGACCGGCGCCGAGGGCAAGATGTACGTGTCCGCGGTGCTGCTGCCGGACGGCAAGGTGCTGGAGACCGGCGGCGCGCTGCACGACCGGGCCGACCCGGTGTACGAGGCCTCGTTCTTCGACCCGGTGACCAACACCTACCAGCCGGGGCTGGCCACCGACCCGATCCCGCGGACCTACCACTCGGCTTCGTTCCTGATGCCGGACGGCCGCGTCATGTCGGTCGGCGACAACCCGGGCAACGGCACGTACAACAACAACGTGTCGATCTACACCCCGCCGTACCTCTTCAAGGGGGCGCGTCCGCAGATCACTTCGGTGATCGACAACCAGTGGGTGTACGGGGACACGCAGCGCATCACCGTCAACCGGGCGGTCGCCAAGGCGGAGCTGATCCGGCCGGCCGCGGTCACCCACTCCTCGGACCCGAACCAGCGGTTCGTGGACCTGCCGCTCACGGTCGTCAACGGCACCACCGTCGACCTGAACGTCACCAGCAACCCGAACCTGGCGCCGCCCGGCTGGTACATGCTCTTCGCGGTCGACGCGAACGGCATCCCGTCGATCGCGCAGTGGGTGCACCTGGGCGGCCCCTCCGCCCTGGCGGCCGAAGCCGAGCCCCCGACCGCGCACGAGCACACCTTCGCCGCCGAGCTGGCGGCCCCGAAGCAGAATCCCGCACGGCGGGACTCGGCCCCGGTGGCCCCGAGCGTGGCCGGCTGCGACCGGCACTACGGCACGGCCAACGTGTGCGTGCCCACGCGGTTCCCGGCGGAGGTGAAGGCGACGACGAAGTCCCGCTGCGACTGGCTGGCCGCCCACAAGTACCCGGCCCGCCTGAAGGTCAACGGCAGCGACCCCCTCCGCCTGGACCCGGACGGCGACGGCTACGCCTGCACGTAGGCGCACGCAGGTGCGCGTCCCAGGGGTGGTCCGGGCCCCTGGGACGCGTGCCGTGCGTCAGGCCCGACTGAGCCGGATCACCGGGATGTCCCGGTCGGTCCCCTGCTGGTACGCGTCGTACCGCGGGAACACGGCGAGCAGGAGGGGCCAGACCCTGGCCTTCTCCTCCGGGGGCAGCACCTCGGCCCGGGCCCGGAACCGCTCGCCCAGTACCCGTACGTGCACCTCGGGGTCGGCCTCGATGCTCGCGAACCACAGGGGGTGCCGGTCGGAACCTCCGTTGGAGGCCACGATCAGGTGGCTGTCCAGCTCCTCGGCGTAGATGAGCACGGTGCGGTGCCAGCCGCCGCTGACCCGGCCCCGGTAGTCCAGCAGCAGGCAGGGCGAGCCGTTCATGTCGGTGTCCCGCGTGCCGCCCGACTCCTCGTACCGAACCGCCTGGTCGCGCACGTGCGGGTTGGGGCTGAGCTTCACGGCGGCCGGGTCGTAGTCGGACATGTGGATTCCTCTAGTGCGAGTAGGCGGCCATCGAGATGCCCACGTAGTGGGCGACGAAGGCGGCCAGGGTCAGGGAGTGGAAGACCTCGTGGAAGCCGAAGAAGCGCGGTGAGGGGTTCGGGCGCTTCATGCCGTAGATGACGCCGCCGACGCTGTAGAGGAGGCCGCCGACGATGACCAGCACCAGGACGGCGATGCCGCCGGTGCGCATGAAGTCGGGGAGGAAGAAGACCGCCGCCCAGCCCATCGCGATGTAGCAGGGCGTGTAGAGCCAGCGCGGGGCGCCGACCCAGAAGACGCGGAAGGCGATGCCGGCCGCGGCCGCGATCCAGACCGCCCACAGCAGGGTCCGCCCGGTGGAGTCGGGCAGCAGCAGCACGGTCAGCGGGGTGTACGTGCCCGCGATGATCAGGAAGATGTTGGCGTGGTCGAGCCGCCGGAGGATGGCCTCGCCGCGCGGGCCCCACGTACCGCGGTGGTACACGGCGCTGACTCCGAAGAGCAGGCACGCGGTGAGGACGTACACCCCGCACGCCACCCGGGCCCGGGTCGAGTCGGTGAAGGCCATCAGGACGAGGCCGGCGATCACCACGGCCGGGAACATGCCGGTGTGGAGCCAGCCGCGCATGAGCGGCTTGGTCTCCTGATCGGCGGTTTCGACCATCGGAGCGGCCACGGCAGCGGCGTCGGAAGTCATGGCGGACATGCTACCTACGGTTGCGTAGGTTTCCGTTAGTGCGCTTTACGGAAGATTGACCGGAGTGGCGATGCTCACGTGAGAGGCCCCCTGGACATATGCGCACACGCACCGGATGATCAGATGAGTGCGGTCGACACCGGATGAGCGGAGCGCGAAGCGTCCGGGTCGCGGCCCCCACGGGGCAATCACAAATCAAACCCCTCAACAAGGAGCGATCGTGGCGCGCGACATCGCGGCTGGCACCACTTCCGACGTCCCCACCAAGCACCAGGAGCTCGTGTCCTGGGTCGGTGACATCGCAGCCCTCACCCAGCCTGACCGCATCGTCTGGTGTGACGGCTCGGAGGCCGAGTACGAGGCCCTCTGCGAGGAGCTCGTCTCCAAGGGCACCTTCAAGAAGCTGGACCCGGCCAAGCGCCCGAACTCGTACTACGCCGCCTCCGACCCCTCCGACGTCGCGCGCGTCGAGGACCGGACCTTCATCTGCTCCGAGAAGGAGGAGGACGCGGGCCCGACCAACCACTGGAAGGCCCCTTCCGAGATGAAGGAGCTCTTCGCGGGCAAGGGCGAAGAGGGCGGGATCTTCCGCGGTTCCATGAAGGGCCGCACGATGTACGTCGTCCCCTTCTGCATGGGCCCCCTGGGCTCCGAGCTCTCCGCGATCGGCGTCGAGATCACCGACTCCGCCTACGTCGCGGTCGCCATGCGCACCATGACCCGCATGGGCCAGGCCGTCCTCGACGAGCTCGGCACCGACGGGTTCTTCGTCAAGGCCGTCCACACCCTCGGCGCCCCGCTCGCCGCGGGCGAGGCCGACGTGCCGTGGCCGTGCAACACCACCAAGTACATCTCGCACTTCCCCGAGACGCGCGAGATCTGGTCCTACGGATCGGGCTACGGCGGCAACGCCCTGCTCGGCAAGAAGTGCTACGCCCTGCGCATCGCGTCCGTCATGGCCCGCGACGAGGGCTGGCTCGCCGAGCACATGCTGATCCTCAAGCTCACCCCGCCGCAGGGCGAGTCCAAGTACATCGCCGCGGCCTTCCCCTCCGCCTGCGGCAAGACCAACCTCGCCATGCTGGAGCCCACCATCCCCGGCTGGACCGTGGAGACCGTCGGCGACGACATCGCCTGGATGCGCTTCGGCGAGGACGGCCGCCTCTACGCGATCAACCCCGAGGCCGGCTTCTTCGGCGTCGCCCCCGGCACCGGCGAGCACACCAACGCCAACGCCATGAAGACCATGTACGCGAACACCGTCTTCACCAACGTCGCGCTCACCCCCGACGGCTCCGACGTCTGGTGGGAGGGCATGACCGAAGAGGCGCCCGCCCACCTGATCGACTGGAAGGGCAACGCCTGGACCCCGGAGAGCGACACCCCGGCGGCCCACCCCAACGCCCGCTTCGCCGTCCCGGCCTCGCAGTGCCCGACGATCGCCCCCGAGTGGGAGGACCCCAAGGGCGTCCCGATCTCCGCGATCCTCTTCGGCGGCCGCCGCGCCTCCGCCGTACCGCTGGTCACCGAGTCCTTCGACTGGAACCACGGCGTCTTCATCGGCTCGAACATCGCCTCCGAGAAGACCGCCGCCGCCGAGGGCAAGGTCGGCGAGCTGCGCCGCGACCCCTTCGCCATGCTGCCGTTCTGCGGCTACAACATGGGCGACTACATGGGCCACTGGGTCGACGTGGCCAAGGACAAGGACCAGGCCAAGCTCCCGAAGATCTACTACGTGAACTGGTTCCGCAAGAACGACGCGGGCAAGTTCGTGTGGCCCGGCTTCGGCGAGAACAGCCGCGTCCTGAAGTGGATCGTCGAGCGCCTCGACGGCGCCGCCGAGGGCGTGGAGACCCCGATCGGCATCCTGCCGACCGTCGCCTCCCTCGACACCGACGGCCTGGACCTGCCCGCCGCCGACCTGGAGTTCCTGCTCACGGTCGACAAGGAGGTCTGGCGCGACGAGGCCTCCCTGGTCCCGGCGCACCTGAACACCTACGGCGACCACACGCCGAAGGAACTGTGGGACCAGTACGAGGCGCTCGTCGAGCGCCTGGGCTGATCCCCGGTCCCTCCCCCCGCCGGGCGACCGGCACCACCGAACTCCTGCGGCCGGCTGTCCCCGGCCACGGGCTGACGCGGGATTCCCCGATCTAGGTTTCCCTGCGGCCTTCCAAATAGGTCGTGTGCGTCTGCTGACGGCGGGCCTCCGTTTCACGGAGGTCCGCCGTCATGCGTTCCGCCTCCTCGCGCAGCAGCGTCAGCTGCCGCTCCAGGTGGCGCTCGGGCGATTCGCCGCCCGCCGTCAGCCGGGTCCACCACCGGGTCCGGTTGTAGGTGTCCACGCACTCCGGCACGTCCGTGCGGATGGCCCGGGTCAGCGCGTGCACCGCCTCCGGGTCGGCGGCCAGCACGCCCGCCACCCAGCCCGGCTCCAGCATCGCCGCGTACAGGTCCAGCAGCCCGGTCAGCACCCCGGCGGGCTCCGAGGGCAGGTCCACCTCGCCGACGTACTCCTGGAGCCGCGCGAAGTCCTCCCGTACGAAGCCCAGCTGCTCGGCGGGCTCCGGCGGCACCGGCGGAGCCGGCACCTCCGGCGGGGCGACGAGCGCGCCCGCCCCGTACAGCCCGGCGACCACCAGCGGCCAGTACGTGCCGGCCACCCCGGTGAGGGTCAGCGCCACCCCGACCAGCCCGCAGGCGCTGCCGGCCAGGTTCTTCTTCGATTCGACGTAGGTGAGGAGACGCGGGCCGAGAGCCCTGCCGGTAGCCCTACTGGTAGCCACGGATCTCCTCGAAGGCTCCGTCCAGCGAACCGTTGCCGTCGGTGGCGTCGAAGAGCCGCCCGCCGGTCAGCTCGGTGATGTGGGCGAGTTCCTTGCGGTCCGAGTCGCCGAACAGCACCGCGAAGACCGGGGTGTGCTTCTGCGCCTCGGGCAGCCCCGCGTAGAAGGCGTCGAACTGCTTGGCGCCGGCGCCCGCGGTGTTCTCGCCGTCCGTCATCAGCACGATCGAGGTGAAGGCCTCCGCGTTGCCCTTGCCGAGCTGCTGGTACGCCGCCTCCAGGCTGCTGTAGATCGCCGTGCCCCCGTCCGGCCGCAGCGACTTCACGTCACCCCGGATCGCGTCCAGGGCAGGTCCGGCGTTGCCCGGCTCGACCGTGTGCGTCAGGACCTTCTTCACCTTGTCGCCGAAGGGCAGCAGCGTGACCTCCTCGCGGTCCCGGAACCGCTCCCCGGTGCCCGAACTCCCGGTCCCCGTCAGGTCGGTGAGCGCCGACTTCAGCCGGCCGATCCGGTCCTCGTCGGCCATCGACCCCGAGGTGTCCAGCACGTACACCGTGCGCGAGGGGCGCCTCAGTTCGTTCTCGTAACTGGCCAGCAGACCGTCCGCCACCGACCGGGTGCCCGGGAAGGGGAGCTCGCGCCGCTTGTCCGGGTTCAGCCCGGCCGCCGGGGTCACCCCGGCCGCGACGGGCCGCCGGAAGGTCTGCTCGGTGATCGCCTTCTGCGCCTCGGTGCCCCGCAGGTACTCGGTCAGTGCCCGCCCCGACTCGCGGGCCCCGGCCGGGGCCGAGGTCAGCAGGGTCAGCGGGTAGTGGGCCGTGACCACGCCGTCGAGCGGCCGGATCACCGTCAGGTCCGTCTTCGCGTCCCGGTTCATGGACAGCAGCACCGACTCGTAGTTCACCAGCGCGTCCACGTCCCCGCGCTGGGTGTACGCCGAGGCCAGCCAGCCCGAGGAGCCCGAGGTCAGCTTCTGCCCGGTGAAGAACCCCTTCAGCATCGGCTGCGCCTTCGCCACGTCGGCGTCGGTCAGCGCCGCCTGTGCGCCGGAGAGGCCGGAGGCCACCGAAATCAGTGCGGAGAAACCGGAGTTGGAACGCACCGGGTCGGTCATCCCGTACGTCAGCTTCCCGGCGGTCACGGCCTCGTGGACCGCCGACCAGGTCACCGACTCGGGCTTCCAGCCGAGCCGCGCCAGGGCCTCGGGCTTCACGCCGAGGGCGACGGGCGAGGACATCACCGGGGTCTCGCTCGACAGCTTGCCCGCGGCCTCGGGCCGCAGCCGCAGGTAGTCGTTGGAGGACAGCCAGACGGCGTCGTACGTGCCGTCCGCCTTGCCGGAGGCGATCTGCTCGACCGCGTCGAGGGTGCCCGACATGGTCAGCTCCACGCCGACCCCGGTGGCGGCCTTCGCGGCCTTCAGCACCTCGTCCATGTCGGACAGCTCGCTGGAGGCCAGGATGCGGAGCTTGCCCTCCTGGTAGGCGGTCTGCTTCGGCTTCGGGTGGTCGGGGTTCTCCGAGCACGCGCTCGCCCCGAGCAGGGTGGCGGCGAGGGCCACCGCCGCGGCGAGCCGTCTGCGCATCACGGCGCTGCGGATGCTCATGCCGTTCATCGGTCGTTACCGCCTTCCAGGGCGCTCGCGGTACGGGTGCGCGCCAGGTACGCGGAGGCGTGCTGGAGTTCGCCGGTCAGGGACTCCACGGTGGCGGCCATGCTCTCGGTCGCCTGCACCTTGAAGGTGTCGATGGTGTCGAGCGTCTTGTAGATCTGGGCGAAGGCCGTCCGCAGCGTCTCCGCGCCCACGGCCGGGTCGGCGGCGATCCGCTGGATCTCCCCGCTCTGCGTGGACAGCATCTCCGCATTGCCGCGGATCAGGCCCTCGGTGGTGTCGCGCAGGGTGTTGATCTGCTTGATCACCTCGCCCTGGGTGTTCAGGGCCTGCGCCAGCATCACGGCGATCCGCAGCGCGGACACCGTGGTCGTAGCGGCCCGGTCGACGCCCTTGATCAGCTCTTCGTTGTTGCGCCGGACCACGTCCATCGCCAGGTAGCCCTGCGCGCAGACGGCCAGCTGGGTCAGCAGGTCCTGGTGCTTCTGCCGTACCGGGAACAGCACGTCCACGCGCAGTGCGTCGGCCTGCTGCGGATCGCTCTGGCCGGCGATCCGCTGCTCGACGGCCGCGTCCAGGGCCTCGGTGAGCACCGCGTACTCCTGGAGCTTGCCCATGGTCTCCCACAGGCGGGCCCGCTCGGTGTGCAGGGCGGCGTTGTCGCGGCGCAGCTCGTCCTGGCCGCCGCGCAGCGCGCCGACGATCCGGTTGAGGGTGGTCTGCGAGGAGGCGTACCTGGCCACGTGGTCGCGGAACTTGTTGCCGCCGGGCAGCTTGGAGAGCAGCTTGCGCACTCCCTTGGTGGTGCCTTCGCTCGGATCCAAGTCCTCCACCGTGCGGCGCAGTTCGACGAGCGAGCCCGCGACACGGGCCTGGGCGTCGCCGCCACCGTCCGTGCCGAGGGAGCGCACGGCCCGCTCCAGCATGCGGTTGGACTGCTGGGCGGCGCCGCGGATGTCGGCGGCGCCGAGGCCGGTGATCTCCCCGATGCGGGTCGCGAACTCGGGGGAGCGGCTGTCGATCCCGGCCAGCGAGCCGACGTACTCCCCGGCCCGGCGGGCCATCTCCTCGCGCACCCCGTCCTGGAGCGGCACCAGGCCGGAGGCCTGCTCCCGCTTGACGGGGGCCACGGGTTCGGGGGCGGTGAGCACGAGCGGGCTGTCTTCAGGTGGTGTCAGTGTCATGGTGTGGTCCCCCTATCCCTTGGCGCGCGCGGCCAGCGCCATCAGGACCTTGACGGTCGGTGCGCCGACCTGGCGGATGCCGGTCAGTCCCGGGTTGAGGTACGCGGTGTGCGGCGCGGTGGCGGTCGTGAACTCCGCCACCCCCTCCGTCGGCCGGAACCCGTGGCGGACCACGAGCGAGCGCAGCTTCGGATCGGTGGCCAGCAGGGAGCCGAGCTCCCTGGCCTTCTCGCTGATCGGCACGAAGGTGTGCGGGGAGTTGACGGTGGTGTCGGGGTAGAGCACCACCATGTCGCCCGGATTCTGCTTCTGCTGGAGCAGGCTGGCCACCTGGGACTCGTAGGCCAGGATCAGCGGTTCGCCGCTGCCGCTGATGAAGGAGCGGAAGGGGTCGTCCGTGCTCTGCTCCAGGGCGCCCTGGACGGAGATCAGCTTCTTCATCAGGGGTGCGGTCCGCTCGATGCCGGCGTCGTCGGAGACGACGGTCGCGTTGTTGGCGACGTTCGAGGCGGTGGCGAGGAAGAGCGCGCCCGAATTGGAGGTGGTGGGGTCGGTGGTCTTGACGAACACCGTGCCCGCCAGCTCGGGGTAGGCGCTGGTCCCGCCCTGGAGCTGCTGCCACGTCCTGTCCTCGGCGGCGGCCTTCAGGAAGGGGCCGAGGAGGAGGGTGCCGGTGTTCTTGCCGGTCGTCTTCGCGAGGCCGTGGTCGGCGAGGACCTTGGCGGCGTTGGCGCGGGCGATGACCACGAGCGGGGAGAAGAAGGGCTTGCTGTTCTGAGCGCCCTTCACCCCGGCCGCCGCCTCGATCTCCGTGGCCGGCTCACTGCTGCTGGGGAAGGCGAAGTCGAATTCCTTCAGGGCGAGTTGGTCCATCGCCCAGGAGCCCGAGGTTTCGGTCTTCACGGTGTAGCCCTTGTCCGCAAGGGCCTTGACGACGTCGGGGTCGCGGAAGAACTCGGACTTCTCCGAACCGATGACGCCACGCACGGTCTTCGTTGCCGTGCCCTCCGGCTTCTTTCCTCCGATGGCGATGGCGGCTATCACGCCGCCCACCAGGAGGATCGCCAGGGCGATTCCTAGGATGCGTCTCACGGGTGCAGAGTGCTCGCGGAAACCCACATTCCGCGCGGAGTTGAGTGAATGCGAGGTGACGAGGCGGTCCCACTTCGAAATGCTGTGTGGGCCCGCGGGTGCTGGTGAGCGGGGCGGGCGGCCGGGAGGATCGTGTCATGGGCGTGAGCGCGTTGAAGTGGCAGGGCTGGTTGGTCGCCCTGGTGTTCGTGGCGGGACTGCTGGTCTTCGCCCCGCTGGGGCTGTACGTGTGGGCGGGCGGGCGGCCCGCGGGGCGGCCGGTGGGGGCCGCGCCGGACGACGTACGCATCACCGGCTGCCGGATCGACCCGACGAGCCGGCGCGTGGTCGCCTCCGTCGAGGCGGTCAACGGCTTCCCGGAGCCGGGGGCTTACGTGGTCACGGTGGAGTTCCGCGAGCAGCCTGCGGCGCCGGGCCCGGACCGGTCCGCGATGGGCCCGCAGGTACTGCTGAAGGTCCCGGGTGTCCGCCCGGCTGCGATGGAGCGAGCGGAGGCCGTCGGTCCGGTCTGGCCTCCGGCTGCGACGCCTTGGTGCGGCATCGCCGCTGTTGACTTTGCCCCGGACCCACCCTTCGCCCGTTCCCTGGGGCTTCGCCCCAGACCCCACGCCTCAAACGCCGGCGAGGCTGGATGGGCATCCTCAGCCCCGCCGGCGTTTGAGGCGCGGGTCCGGGCGGAGCCCGGGGAACGGGCGAAGGGCGGGTAGGGGACAAAGCCCCGCAGGGCCCGGCCCCGCCGTGCAGGGGCGGTGTGGCCGCAGGGGCGTACGGGTGCGGGCGGAGAGGGGTGCGGGTTCAAGCCCCGCAGGGTGTGGCGCCCGGTCCGGAGCCTCCGCGGCCCCGGACCGGGGCCGTCAGTGGGCGCCGACGAGGTCGAGCGCGGCGGCGTGCGCGTCCATGCGCTCGGCGGCGAGGATCGCGACCGTGGTGTCGGCGCGGGATGCGGCGACGAGCAGGGCGCGGGCGGCAAGATCGTGGGCGCGCTGGTGCAGCGCGGCGGCCTCGGCTCCGGGCTCCCGGCCGGCGCGCCGGGGCGCGCGGGCGGGCTGGGAGCCGCGCAGGCGGGTCACCTGGGCGGCGATTCCGGCGGCGGCTTCGTCGAGGCCGAGCTCGTCGGTCACGGTGAGCAGCGCGGCGAGGTGCCCGGCGAGCTGGATGTCGAGGGCTTCGGCGCGGCTGCTGCGCGGGTAGTCGCTGCGGTGGGCGCCTATGCGGGGGTCGACCGCCTTGGTGCGAATCGGCTCGTACATGGAGGCCTCCTGCGTGGTCAGGAGACCATCCTACATTGGATCCGTTCTAAAGTTGAGTTCAATCTCGTTCACGTGTGTCGGGTTGAATGTGTCTCGAATCCACCTTGTGGTGGCCGGGGAGCGCGATCACGCTGCTGCTTTCGGTATCCGTACTGGTGAACCCATTGCGGGCCGACGTTCGTGATGTTCAGAGTGGGTGGGTATGGCAGGGGTTGGGGACATGTCAGGCGTGTCGAATGGGTCGGGCATATCCGAGGTAGGGGTAGAGGTAGAGGTAGAGGTAGAGGCAGTGGTCAGGAGCGATGCGGCGCTCCTGGAGGAAGACCTGGCGGCCTTTCTGGCCTCGTTGACCACCGCGCCCGCGCGGCCTGGTCCGGGCTCGTCCGGGTCGGTATCGCTGTACGACGCGGTGCTGGGGCGTTCCCTGTACGGGCCGGTCGCGGACGCGGTCGGCTCCAAGGTGGGCCAGGAGGCGCTGGCGCCCACCGCGGGAGCGCCCGCGGGCCGGGCCCCGCTGCGGCCCTCGATGGTGTTCTGGGCCTACCGCAACTACCGGGGCTTCCCCGGAGGGGCCGGCGAGGAGGCCACCGCGGCGGACCTGGCCGCCGTCCGCCGTGCGGCCGTGGCGGTGCGCGTGCTGCTGAAGGCCGCGGTCGCCCTCGACGACATCCAGGACGGCAGCGGCATCCGCTACGGCGAGCCCGCCCTGCACGTCACCCACGGCATCCCGCTCGCCCTGAACACGGGTTCCCTGCTGATCACCGCGGCGCTGGAGCACGCGGCCGAGCCGGCCGTGGTGCAGAGCCTGCTGGAGTCGGTCCGCCGGGGCCTCACGGGCCAGGCCGTCGACGTCTCCACGCGCACCGCGCTCACCCGCGCCGAGCTGGTGGCCGCGCCCCTCGGCGAGCGGATCGCCTTCTGGGAGTCGATGGCCGCGCTGAAGACGGGCACGCTGTTCTGGATGCCGCTGGACGCGGCGGTGGCGGCCCTGGGCGTCGTGGAGGACGAGCGGCGGGTCCTGGACGAGGCCATGCGCGACCTGGGACTGGCCAGCCAGCTGTTCAACGACCTGACCGACTTCGTGCCCGAGTTCGGGGGTCGCAACACCCACGAGGACTTCGGTCAGCTGAGCAACCGGGTCTTCCTCGAACTGCTCGACTCCGCCCCCGCGGACCTGCGCGCGTCGGGCGAGCTCGTGGGGGCGCGGCTGAAGGAGTTCGTGCTCGGCCACCCCGACCTGCGCGAGACGCTCCTGCGCCTCGCGGCGCAGGCGGTGGAGCTGAAGCGCTCCTCGATGGAGGCGGTGCGCGGGGTGTGCCGTTCCGAGGAGAGCGCCCGCTACTTCGACGTGACGATCGAACGCAAGGGCCACCTCATCGACCGACTGCACGCCACGCTGCTGAAGGGTGATGACGCATGAGCCCCACGGAAGGCCACACGGTGGTCGAGCGGATACGGGCGAGCACCCGCGGTTGGCACGAGGACCTGGAGGGCACGCCCTTCTCCCGCGCCATGCTCGCCGGAACGCTCCCGCTCGACCGGTACGTCGACCAGCTCGCCGCCTACCGCACGGTCCTGGAGGCGCTGGAGGGCGCACTCTCCCGCGCCACCGACCCGTGCGTCGCCTCGGTGTGGTCGGCGGACCTGGTCAAGCTCCCCTGCATCGACCGCGACCTGATGTACTTCGCCGAGGACGGGGTGTTCCCGGCGTCCACCGCGGCCGCGGCGGCGGAGGCCTTCGCGCGCGAGATCCGCGGCGCCGTGGCCTCGGACCCCCTGGCCCTGCTCGGGTTCCTCTACGTACTGGAGGGCTCCACGCTCGGCGGCATGATCCTGCGCCGGTACGTCGCCGAGGCCTACGGGCTGCGCGACACGGACGGCGTGGCGTACTACGCCAGCGGTGACCGCGAGCGCTGGGCCGGCTTCACGGCGCGGCTGAACGGGGCGCTCGCCGGTCCGGGCGAGCAGGACCGGGTGCTCACCGCCACCGCGCGGGCCTACCACCACGTCGCCGCGATCTCCGTGGCGCTGTCCACCGGACTGCCCGCAGCCCCGTAGAACGGCGCGGCCCCCGCGCGCGGCCCGTGTCTACGGGGCTGCGGGCGGGGGCCGTTCAGCTTCTGCGTGCTCCTACGGCTGGCTGTAGCCGTCGAGGAAGTTGCCGATCCGGGTGACCGCGTCGGCGAGGTCCTTGGCGTTGGGCAGGGTCACGATGCGGAAGTGGTCGGGCTCGGGCCAGTTGAAGCCCGTACCGTGCACGACCATGATCTTTTCCTCGCGCAGCAGGTCGAGGACCATCTGCCGGTCGTCCTTGATCTTGTAGACGGACGGGTCCAGCTTCGGGAACAGGTACAGCGCGCCCTTGGGCTTCACGCAGGTGATGCCGGGGATCTGCGTCAGCAGGTCGTACGCGGTGTCGCGCTGCTCCAGGATCCGCCCGCCGGGCAGTACCAGGTCGTTGATCGACTGCCGGCCGCCGAGCGCGGTGGCGATGGCGTGCTGGGAGGGCATGTTGGCGCAGAGCCGCATGTTCGCCAGGATCGTCAGGCCCTCGATGTACGACGAGGCGTGCTTCTTGGGCCCGCACACCGCCATCCAGCCGGACCGGTACCCGGCGACGCGGTAGTTCTTGGAGAGCCCGTTGAAGGTGAGCGTCAGCAGGTCCGGCGCGATGGCGGCGGTGTTGGTGTGCGTGGCTCCGTCGTAGAGGATCCGGTCGTAGATCTCGTCCGAGCAGACGACCAGGTTGTGGCGGCGCGCGATGTCCGTGAGCCCGCGCAGCATCTCGTCGCCGTAGACGGCGCCGGTCGGGTTGTTCGGGTTGATGATCACGATCGCGCGGGTCCGGTCGGTGACCTTGCGCTCGATGTCGGCGAGGTCCGGCATCCAGTCGGACTGCTCGTCGCAGCGGTAGTGCACGGCGGTACCGCCGGCCAGGCTCACGGAGGCCGTCCACAGCGGGTAGTCCGGCGCCGGGACGAGCACCTCGTCGCCGTCGTCGAGCAGCGCCTGCATCGACATCTGGATCAGCTCGGAGACCCCGTTGCCGATGTAGATGTCCTCGACGTCCAGGTCGATGCCCTTGGTCTGGTAGTGCTGCATGACCGCACGGCGCGCCGAGAGCAGGCCCTTCGCGTCCCCGTAGCCGTGGGCGTTGCCCAGGTTGCGGAGCATGTCCTCAAGGATCTCCGGCGGGCACTCGAAGCCGAAGGCCGCGGGGTTGCCGGTGTTGAGCTTGAGGATGCGATGACCTGCTGCTTCGAGCCGCATCGCCTCTTCGAGCACGGGGCCGCGGATCTCGTAGCAGACATTGGCGAGTTTCGTTGACTGGATCACCTGCATGACGGGAGCTTACGGGTCCGGATGCGGGCGCGCCCCGCTATTTGACCCGGAGCCGAAGGGCGCACCGCGGACCGATATGTCCCCTTTCGCGCAAAGCTTGGGTACGGGCGCCACGAGCCCTTGGAAACCGGGGCCACCGCCGCGCTCCGACCTGCGGAATGGGTGGGCCGGGCGGAGGGGGCCGGACCGGTGTTGCGCTCGTCACCCTGCCGGGTCCCAAGGTGTCCGCGGTGCGCGGCAGTGGGCCGCGGCGCGAGTACGAGAGCGCGCGAGTACGCGAAAAGGGGCGGGGCGCCACCGGTCGGTCGGTGGTGCCCCGCCCCCGCTTTCGGGGTGGTGCTCAGGCCGTGTCGGCCGTGGTGGCCGTGGTGGCCATGTCGCCCGTGGCGGGCGGCGTGGTCGCGCCGGAGCGGATCCGTCGTACCCGGCCCTGGGCGTCCAGGTGCTGGAGGTCCCGGTGAATGGTCATCCGGCTGACGCCCAGCTCCCGTACGAGATCGGCGACCCGGACCCGGCCCCTGGCCCGTACCGCTCCCGCGATCAGCTCGCGCCGCTCCCCGCAAGGCGTTCCCTGTCCGGGAGTGCGCTGCGTGGCGGGCACGGTTACTTCGCCTCGGTCTTGAGGATCTCGGCGAGCTCCTCGTCGGACTCGCGGCCCGGGGTCGGCAGGTTCCACTTGGTGATCGCGAAGCGGAAGATGAAGTAGTACAGCGCCGCGAAGCAGAGCCCGATGCCGGCCAGGCCCCACGGGTTGGACGCGATGCCGAGGTTGAGGGCGAAGTCGATCGCGCCGGCCGAGAAGCCGAAGCCGTCCTTCATTCCGAGTGCCCAGGTCAAGGCCATGGACACACCGGTCAGGACCGCGTGGATCGCGTAGAGGACCGGGGCGATGAACATGAAGGTGAATTCGATCGGCTCCGTGATGCCCGTGACGAAGGCGGTGAGCGCGAGGGAGAACATCATGCCGCCGACGACCTTGCGGCGCTCGGGGCGCGCGCAGTGGGTGATGGCGAGGCAGGCCGCCGGGAGGGCGAACATCATGATCGGGAAGAAGCCGGTCATGAACTGTCCGGCGCTCGGGTCGCCGGCGAGGAAGCGGGCGATGTCGCCGTGCTTGCCGTCGAACTCACCGGCCTGGTACCAGGGGAAGGAGTTCAGCAGGTGGTGCATGCCGACGGGGATCAGCGCACGGTTGGCGACACCGAAGATGCCCGCGCCGACGGCGCCGGAGTTCACCAGCCACTCGCCGAAGCCGTGGATGCCCTTGCCGAGGACCGGCCAGATCAGACCCATCACGATGCCGATGACCAGGCCCGAGAAGGAGGACAGGATCGGGACGAGGCGGCGGCCGCCGAAGAAGCCCGCCCAGTCGGGGAGCTTGGTCCGGTAGAACTTCTGGTACAGCAGGGCGGTGACGATGCCCATCACGACGCCGCCGAGGACGCCCGCGTTGACGGGGGCGTTGACCAGGGCGACCTGGTGGTCGACGACCTTCTCGATCTGCGGGACGTTGCCGTCGGTGAAGGTGCCGAGCACGTTCGAGAAGACGAGGTAGCCCGCGACGGCCGCGAGGCCGGTGGAACCGTCGGCCTTCTTGGCGAAGCCGACCGCGATGCCCACGGCGAAGAGCAGCGCCAGGTTGTTGAAGATCGCGTTGCCGCCGGCGGCCATGTACTTGGCGATCTCGTTGCACCAGCCCGGCAGGTTCGCGCTGCCCAGCATGTCCTCCTGGCCGAAGCGCATCAGCAGCGCGGCGGCCGGCAGCACGGCGATCGGCAGCATCAGGCTGCGGCCGAGGCGCTGCATGACCGCCATGGCGGCGGAGTTCTTCTTGGCAGACGTGGCCGTCTGCTCGGCTGTACTCACGGTTGCTTCCTCCAGAGGAAACGGGGTGTGTTGCCAAGGCAGGCAGCGCTTGTGTGGGCTGGGCAACAGCTAAGGAAAATGCGCTATTTGCAGCGCGATGTTCCAGTTGTAACACGGTTAAAACCACATAAACCCATGGTCGAACAGACTGCGGACCTAGGACCCAAAGGGTGAGGTCTCAAGCCCCCCGAAGCACATGCCTTCCGGCGATGTCAGAGGGTCCGGATACCTTCGGGGCAGGGGAAAGGGGGGATCGATCCGCATGGATGAGCCGACGATCATCCGGGGGGACGCGACCAGTCCGCAGGCCCGGGGGCCGAAGATCATTGCGCACGTCTGCAACGACCTCGGAGGCTGGGGAAAGGGCTTCGTCCTCGCGCTGTCGAAGCGCTGGAGCGAGCCGGAGGCCGCGTACCGGGCCTGGCACAGGGGCCGCAGCGGGAACGACTTCGCGCTCGGCGCGGTACAGCTCGTCCAGGTCCGCCCGGACACCTGGGTCGCGAACATGGTGGGCCAGCACGGCATACGTACCGGCAGCGGCGGCCCGCCCGTCCGCTACGAGGCGATCGAGCGCTGTCTCGCACTCCTGGCCACCCACGCCACCGAGCTGGGGGCCTCCGTCCACATGCCCCGCATCGGCTGCGGCCTCGCGGGCGGCACGTGGTCCCGCATCGACCCGCTGATCCGCGACGGTCTGTGCGCGAAGGGGATACCCGTCACGGTGTACGACTTCGGCTAGGCCGTCGGGTCCCGGCGGTCGGGCGGTCCGGAGGGGGCGGGTCTGGTCCATACCGGGTGGGTGGGACGGGTCGTGGGCGTGGGGTGGTGGTGAGGGGCGTGGAGGGTGCCACGCTCGTCTTCCATGGATGTGAGCACCTTCTACGCCCTCTTCTCCGCCACCTGCTTCACCCTGGTGGGCCTGTGGTGGAACGTCGTCCAGAGCCACCACGACTGGATGCGCGACCCCGCACAGCGGCGCGTCGTCGGCGGGATCTACCTGTCCTTCCTGCTCCCCGCCCTGATGGGCCTGTTCGCCCAGGTCGGCGGCACGGATCAGCCGCAGGTCTGGCGGGCGGCCTTCGTCGTCCTCGCGGTGATCGGCTGCGCGTCCACCCTGCGGCTGCTGGCCCGGGTGCGCGGCGACCGCTTCCTGACCTGGCAGCAGGCCGCCGCCACCCTGCTCTACGCCCTGATCGCCGTGGTCGGCGCCTTCCCCGAACTCGCCGACCCGGCAGGGCTGCGCCCCATCCAGGCCGAGGCCCTGATGCTGATCGGCCTGATCGTGCTGGGCCACGCCCTGGTCTGGCGGTTCATGGCCGGCGAGGGCAGGGCCGCCGCCGAGGAGGAGCAGTAGGACGGGGAGACCGGGGGCGGCCTAGTAGGCCGTCCCCGACCCGGGCCGCTGGGTGGTGAAGCCCTTGGCGAGCAGGCGGGTGGCCAGGGCCAGTTCCCAGGCGAGGACCGGGAGGGCGGCGGCGGCGCCCGCGGGGGAGAGCTGGTCGTAGGCGCCGAACGTCACGGCGACCGCCGAGGCGCAGATCAGGGGGCCGCCGATCAGGCCGAGCAGGGCGATGGGGCGCGGGACGAGGCGGGCGCGGTAGGTCACGTACGCGAGCAGGGCGGTGTTCAGGCCGAGGGCGATGTTCGGGCCGAGCAGGAACGTCCAGTCGTGCAGGGCCACCAGTGCGGTGTCGGCGCCGTCCGGCGCCCCCGCGGTCCGCCGCAGGGTGACGAGCGCCAGGACGGAGACGATCCCGAGGGCGATGAGGGCCGCCTCCAGCAGCCGTCCGAAGGCGTACCCGAGCGCGAGCCCCTCGCCGTGGCGCCGCAGGACGGGGAACAGGGCCGCCCCGGTGCCGGCCACCGCCACCACGAGCACCACCTCGCACAGGGCCCCGAGCAGGGCCCGGGTGTCGGCGCCCTGCGGGAGCGCGCCGTCCGCCGCGCCGAGCAGGGGTCGGTAGAGCACCGCCCCGGCTATCGCGGAGACCTCGGTCAGCAGGAACAGCAGCCCGGCGGCCACCGCGGTTCTCCGGTCGGGACTCATCTTCTCGGCACCCCTCGCTCGATCTCGCTCGATGGAGGTGTACGCCGTACACCTGGCAGCGACCATAGGTGTACGGCGTACACTCGTCAAGGTGAAGCAACGCATCCCCCTGAACAGGGACCGCGTCCTGCGCGCCGCCGTCGCGCTCGCGGACGCCACCGGCATCGACGGGCTCAGCATGCGCAGGCTCGCGCAGGAGCTGGACGTCGTACCGATGGCCCTCTACAAGCACGTGGCCAACAAGGAGGAGCTGCTCGACGGCATGACCGACGCCGTCGTCGGCGAGATCGACCCGCCGGCCGCGGGCCCCGACTGGCGGCGCGTGGTCCGCGGCCGGATCCTGTCGGCCCGCCGGGTCCTGCTGCGCCACCCCTGGGCGGCCCGGGTCATCGAATCGCGGACCGGCCCCACCCCGGCCGTACTGGCCTACCTGGACTCGATGGCCGGGACCTTCCGCGAAGGCGGCCTCTCCGCCGACCTCACGCACCACGTCATGCACGCGATGGGCAGCCGCCTGCTCGGCTTCAGCCAGGAACTGTTCGACACCTCGGGCCCCGCCGGCCCGCCGGACCCCGCCCTGGCGGCCCGCTTCCCGCACATCGCGGAACTGGCCGCGACGGCCGCCCACGACGAGGGCTCCACGGTCGGGGGCGGCGGCTGCGACGACCAGTTCGAGTTCGAGTTCGCCCTGGACCTCCTCCTGGACGGCTTCGAAGGCCTCCGCCACCGCGGCTGGACCTCCGCGCGGTAGATCAGGCGGCTGCGGCGGCCGGTTCGCGCGCGGCCACCGCCGCCGGGTAGGTGCGCTGGGTCTCCCGGTCGCGCAGGCACCACCAGAGGAGGCCGAGGACCACCGAGGCGGCGCCGGTGCAGACTCCGACGGTGCGGACGTCGCTGACGGCGAGGAGGCCGCCGAACAGGGCCAGCGAGACGCGGGCCATCGCCCCGTACGTGGTCATGTGGAGGCTGGAGACCCGCCCGCGCACCGCTGCGGGGACGGTGGCCAGCAGGACGGTGGTGTCCAGGGCGATGATGACGCCGCTGGCCAGCCGCATCACGCCCAGCAGCGCCACGGCCAGGACGGGATGCCCCGCGAGGAAGAAGGCCCCCCAGGCCAGCCCCTGGAACACGTAGGCCGCGGTGTACGCCGCCAGGTGGCGGCGGACCACGATCCGCGCGGCCAGCACCGTGCCGAGGATGACGGCGACCCCGTCCGCCACGTACAGCGAGCCCAACACCGCCCCGCCGCCGCCCAGACGGCCCGTGGCGTAGGCGGCGAGCAGGATGTCGTACGCCCCGCCGATGCAGCCCCAGGCGATGCCGATCCAGACGACGGAGCGCGCCAGCGGCAGCCCGCGCAGCACCCGCAGACCCGCGGTCAGCTCCTTGCGCATCGGTTCACGCGCGAGCACCCCCGCAGGTTCCGCGTACGGCATCGGCCGCCGGGACTGCGCCAGCAGCGGTACGACGGCCAGTACTTGGAGCACGCACGCGACGGCCATCGCGCCGACGGGGCTCCAGCCGGCCAGCGCACCGCCGAGCGAGGCGCCGACGACGGTCATGGTGCCCGAGACGGATGCCAGCCGGGCGTTGGCCGCGGGCCGGGACTCCGGTGCCACCACCCCGTACAGCCACTGCTGACGGGCCGGCGGCCAGAGGGTGTTGCCGAGGCCCTGGAGCCCGTAGAACGCGGCGGTGATCCAGATCCCGTGGTCGAGGAAGAGGGCCATGCCGAGCACGCAGACGGCCTGCGCGACCATCGAGCCGACGGCCAGGCGCCGCACGTCGAACCGGTCCGCGAGGGTGCCGGCCACCATCATGAACGCCAGCGCGGGCACGGTCCCGATGAGCTCCACGGCCGCGAGCCTGGCGGGGGAGGACTCCTGCAGCACCTGGATGAACAGGCTGATCTGCATGACCCAGGTCGACCCCGAGGACAGCGCACTGGCCGCCCAGAGGCGGGCGGTACCGCCGCGGGCACGGTCGGGGGGTGTGATCATCCGGATCATCCGGAGATTTGATCACACCGCTCGGCTCCTGGCGCATCCGCTTCGTGGACGCCGATGCCAAGCACCTCTCCGACCCCGGCCAGGAGGGCCGCATCGCGGTCACCGGCTGAGGCCCCTGCGGCCGCGGGGGGTCAGCGCTCGATGATGACCAGCGGGATCTCGCGGGGTGCGGCCGCCGCCTGGTGGTCCTCGTAGGCGGGCCACAGGGCGGTCATGGCCTCCCAGTACGTCTCCCGCTCCGCCGGGGTCGCCGTGCGCGCGCGGACCTGCGCGGTCAGGGCGCCGACCTGGAGGCGGACCTCGGGGTGGGCGGTGAGGTTGCGGTACCAGGAGGGGACGCCGGGCGTGCCGTCGGCCGCGGTGGCCAGGACGATGTGGCGGCCGTCGTCCTTCGCGTAGATCAGCGGGGTGCGGACGGGCCGGCCCGAGAGCCGGTCGAGGGTGGTCAGCAGGAGCGTCGGTACCCCGTGCCACAGGTGCCCGTCGGCGCCGGAGCTGTCCACGTACGCGCGCACGTGCGTGGAGAGCTCCGGCGCCGGCGGGTCGGCCGGGTGGTCCCAGTCGACGGTCGTGGACGGGGCGGAGTGGGCGTGGGAAGCGGCCTGGGCGCGCATCGTTGTCGTCCCTTCGGAATCGGCCCCCGCGCGGGCTAACGAGCATCCATCGATTCTGGATGCGCATCGGCCCGCGCGCACCTCGGGGGCGGGCCGATGCGCCGGTCCGCCCCGCTCCGGGCCCACCTACGGGAGGTAGCGTTCGAGCGCTCGCGCGCCTTCCTTCTCGATCAGCTTGCGAGCCTTCTCGACCCGTTCCGGAGTGACGTCCTGGCCGCGCGCCATGACGAGGTCCTCGGGGTCGAAGGGGTGCTCCGACCCCGTGTAGAGGTGGGCGGGGCGCTGGGGCTGCTGGTCCGATTCACTGTCCATGGCTACCTCCTGCTGTGTCCCCCTGGCCCCATACTCCGGCCGCGCCCCCATGAACGCACCTCGACGTCACGTCGACAGCGCCAGCGCCGCCGTCAGGGCGACGATGGCGCCGCAGATGCTGAGGTTGGCGATCTTGTGCTCCCAGAACACGGCCACGAACTCGCGGATCGTCGCGCTCGGCCAGAAGTACTTCGCCGTCGGCGAGCCGAGCACCTGCCCGTTGACCCCGGCCTTGCGGGCCATCATCGCGGCGCGGAAGGCGTGGAAGTTGTTGGTGACCACCACGCAGCGGTAGGAGGGGTCCTCCGACTCCATGATCGTCCGGCTGAACAGGAGGTTCTCCTCCGTCGTGCGGGAGCGGTCCTCCAGCCGCAGGTGCTCCTCGGGCACGCCGCCCTCCGCCATCAGCCAGTCCGCCATCGCCCGCGCCTCGGCGACCTTCTCGTCCGTCCCCTTGCCGCCCGAGGCGAGCATCAGCGGCGCCCGGCCGCCCCGCGCGATCTGGGCGTCGTGGATCTCCTGCCCCTTGCGCAGCCGCGAGGCCAGCAGGGGCGGGACCCGGTCGCCGCCGATCAGGCCGGAGCCCAGCATCACCACGTAGTCCACGTCCCCGCGCACCTTGATCCGGCCGTAGAGGTAGGCGTAGGCCAGGAAGCAGAGGAAGAGGAAGGAGACGTACGCGGTGAGGAGGACCACCCCGGCCACCACGGCGTCCACGGCGGGCGGTCCGGTGTCGGCCGCCACGAAGACGAAGGCGATGAGGAGGAAGATCGCCACGCCCGCGGCGAAGGACAGCAGGTTGCCCGGCCGCCGGCCCTCCTTGCGGACCATCGTCAGACCATTGCTGATCAGGAAGACGCCGAGCGCGAGCGTGCCGACCGTGGGCACCAGGAAGACCGCCAGGATCACGATCTCGGCCAGCACGGGCGGCAGGTGTCCGACCTGGAAGAGCAGGCCGAGCGAGGTGAAGATGAAGGTGAGGCCCAGGTAGACCGCGTTGCGGAAGCGTCGGCGGTCCTCCCGGACGCTCACGCCGAAGAGGACGAGGAAGAGGGCGGCGGGTACGAAGGCGTACATGCCGCTCATCGTAAGTGTGGAATACGCCTGTTCAGCGGCCCTCGTGCGGTGTGCGACGGACGGCCCGGCCGGCCAGGACGTCCGTCCTGCGCCCGTCCCGTACGACGAAACGACCGTCGATCAGGACGTACGGGATCCCGTACGGCAGCGCGCGCGGGCGCTCGTACGTAGAGCCGGCCGCGACCGTCAGCGGATCGAAGAGGACGAGGTCGGCCCGGTGCCCGACCCGCACCAGCCCCCGGTCCGGCAGCCGCAGCCGCGCGGCGGGACGGCCGGAGAGGTGGGCGACGCACTCCTCCAGGGACAGCACGCCCAGCTCGCGCACGTAGTGCCCGAGGTAGTGCGGGAAGGTGCCGTAGGCCCGCGGATGCGGTTTCGCGCCCTGGAGGATGCCGTCCGAGCCGCCCGTGTGGACCGGGTGGCGCATGATCGCCCGGACGTTCTCCTCGTGCCCGACGTGCTGCAGGATGCTCGGCCCGAGCCGGTCGCCCAGCAGCAGGGCCCGGGCCGTGTCCCAGTCGGGGACGCGGGTGCCGACGTACGCCCCGTAGGCCGGATCCGTGGTCCCGGCGATCTCGATCGTCGACCAGTCGACGGGGACCCCGTGGCAGCCGTCGGCGCCCTCCACCTCCAGCGCGTACCGGATCCGCTCGGCCTCGGTGTCGTCGGCGAGGCGGGCGAGGACCGCCCCGGGGCCGCCCTCGTTCGCCCAGCTGGGCAGCAGGGCGACCAGGGTGGTGCAGCCGGGGGTGTACGGGTAGCTGTCGAGGGTGATGTCGGCGCCGCCGGCCAGGGCTCCGTCGAGCAGGTCGAGCAGCTCGCCCGCCCGGCCCTCGTTCTCCCCGAAGTTCATCGTGGCGTGCGCCAGGTGCAGGGCGCAGCCGGCCTCGCGGGTCAGCTCGACCATCTCGGCGTAGGCGGCCAGGGCGCCGCGGCCGTACGAGCGGTGGTGCGGGCAGTAGTAGCCGCCGTACCGGGCCACCACCCGGCACAGCTCGCTCAGTTCGGCGCCGGACGCGTACATGCCCGGGGTGTAGGTGAGTCCGGAGGACATGCCGACGGCGCCCTGCGCGAGCCCCTCGGCGACCATGTTCCGCATCCGGTCGAGCTCCGCGGGGGTGGCGGGGCGGTCGCCCCAGCCGACGGCGTGCGCGCGGACGGTGCCCTGGGGGATCAGGTAGGCGGCGTTGACGGCGATGCCCTGCCCGCCGTGGGCCCGGTCCAGCCGGTCCAGGTATCCGCCGACCGTGCGCCAGTCGAAGTCGATGTCCTCGCCCGTGCCGTTCCAGCCGGCGATGGCGGCCCGCACCTCGGTGAGCGTGCGGTCGTCGACGGGGGCGTAGGACAGGCCGTCCTGGCCGAGGACTTCGAGGGTGACGCCCTGGGCGGCCTTCGCGCCGTGGTCGGGATCGCGCAGCAGGGCCAGGTCGCTGTGGGCGTGCATGTCGATGAAGCCGGGGGCCAGGGCGAGGCCGCGGGCGTCGAGCGTGTGCCGCCCGCCGCCCGCGATCCGGTGGCCCACTTCGGCGATGCGGCCCTCGTGGACGGCGATATCGGCGGTGTAGGAGGGCCCGCCCGTGCCGTCGACGACGCGGGCCCCGCGGATGACCAGGTCCATGGGCTAGAAGAACGTCCGGACGTACTCGGTGACCGTGCCGTCGGCCTCCACCACCGGGATCAGCGGCCACTTCTCGAAGATCGTGCACGGGTGGGACATCCCCAGCGCCACCCAGTCGCCGACCTGCACGTCCTCGGCGGAGTCGGTTTCCAGCCAGGCGTGCTGGTCGGAGAGCTTGAGGACCCGGATCCCGGTGGCCGGGCGCTCGGCGCCGGTGAGCGGGTCGCGGACCAGCTCGGCCTCGGGCAGCCCCAGGTCGTAGGCGATGTCCCGCTTGCCGGCGTTGACGAACGCCTGGGTGGGGGAGGGGCGGGAGACCACCTGCGTCCAGAGCCGGAAGGCGGGGCGCAGGCCGCCCTCCTCGGGGATCCGGTTGAAGGGGGTGAGCCGGGTGTACCAGCCGTGGTCGTGGGAGACGTACGCACCGGAGCGCAGCAGCTTCAGGACCGGCCGGGAGAGCTCCGGGAGCTCGGCGAACACGTCCGCGACGGCGTCGAACCAGGCGGAGCCGCCGGCGCTGACGATGATCTCCTCCGCTCCCTCGAACCGTCCCGCCTTGTCGAACTCCACGGCCAGGCCGGTGAGCCGGCGCAGGTAGGCGTGCACGGAGTCCGGGTCGGCGCCGGGCACCTCCGCCTCGTACCCGGCGATGCCGACCAGGCGCAGGGTGTCGGTGCCCGCCACCGCGTCGGCGACGGCCCGGCAGTCCTCGTCGGTACGGGCCCCCGTGCGGGCGCCCTCCCCGGCGCCGAGCTCGACGACCACGTCGACCTGCTGGGACTGGCCCTGGAGGGCCCGGTCCATGAGCCGGACCCCGCGCACGGAGTCCACGTAGCAGACGAAGCGGAAACCGGGGTCCGCGGCGAGCTCGGCGGCCACCCAGCGCAGGGCCGCGGCGTCGACGAGCTCGTTGGCGAGGAAGATCCGCCCGATGCCGAACGCCCGGTAGACGCGCGCCTGGTGGGGGACGGCGGCCGTGATGCCCCAGGCGCCGTGCTCCAGCTGACGGCGGAACAGCTGCGGGGCCATGCAGGTCTTGCCGTGCGGGGCGAAGGCCAGGCCGTGGCGCGCGGCGTAGGTGCCGAGGGCGGCGAGGTTGTGGCTCAGCGCCTCGGCGTCGAGGGTGAGTACTGGTGTCGTGAACCCGCCGGTGTAGAGGCTGCGCCGCTGGGCGGTCAGCTCTCCCACGGTGAGGCCCGCCTGTCCGGCGTCCGGGGGGAGGCCCTTGAACCGGTGGTCCACCGGCTCCTGGGCGAGGGCCTGGACGGGGTCGCTGGGCATGTGTGTGTGCCTCCCGGGGCATTGCGGTTGTTGCGTACGAGGCATTGCAGTTGTTGCGTACAGTGCAACAGTCGTTGCGTGCACCGCTGCATGCTGTCTAACATCCCGGATGACGACGGGTCAACGGGTCCGGGTTCCCTACGGAGGTACGCGGAGTGAGCCAGTCGGTGGAGCGGGCGCTCCGCATCCTGCCCGCCCTGGCCAAGGGCCCGGCCGGGCTCGGCGAGGTCGCCGAGGTGCTCGCCGTGCACAAGAGCACGGCCCTGCGGCTGCTGCGGACCCTCCAGGAACACGGCTTCGTGTACCGGCAGGGCGACGGGCGCTACCGGCTCGGGGCCTCCCTCTTCGCGCTGGCCGCCGAATCCATCGAGAACCTCGACGTGCGCGAGGTCGCGCACCCGCACCTGCTGGAACTGAACCGGATCACCGGGCACACCGTGCACCTCGCCCTCCACCAGGACGACGAGGTCGTCTACGTGGACAAGGTCGACAGCCGCTACGCGGTCCGGATGTACTCGCGCATCGGCCGGCCCGTCCCGCTCACCGTCGCCGCCGTCGCGAAGCTGCTCATCGCCGATCTGCCGGAGGCGGAGCGCCGGGCCCTGGCCGCGCGCATCGACTACCCCGCCTACACCTCCCGCTCCACCCCCGACGCCGCCGCGTACCTGCGCGAGCTGGACCTCGTACGCGCCCAGGGGTGGGCCACCGACATCGGCGGCCACGAGGAGTCCCTGAACTGCCTCGCCGCCCCCGTCCGCGGACCCGACGGCCGCGTGGTCGCCGCGATGTCCCTCTCCGCCCCCGGCGTGGTCCTCTCCGTCGTGGGGCTGATCGAACTCCTCCCGCTCGTACGGCAGACCGCCGACGCCATCGGCCGCGAGTACTCAGGCTCGGGCCCCGTACAGGAACAGGAAGAAGACAGGCCATGACCGACAAGATCGCGATCGTCCCCGCCACCCACACCGACCCGCCCGCGAAGTTCTCGCACGGCGTCCGCAAGGGCAACATCCTCCAGGTCGCCGGCCAGGTCGGCTTCCTGCCGCACGTGGACGGCCAGGAGCCCACCCCGGCCGGCCCCACCCTGCGCGAGCAGACCCTCCAGAC
This sequence comes from Streptomyces sp. NPDC058401, assembly GCF_042722885.1. Classification (NCBI taxonomy): domain Bacteria; kingdom Bacillati; phylum Actinomycetota; class Actinomycetes; order Kitasatosporales; family Streptomycetaceae; genus Streptomyces; species Streptomyces sp. NPDC058401. The sequence continues at coordinate 70,728 of NZ_JBHXKA010000012.1, read as the reverse complement.
GCTGGAGAACGTCCGCTCCGTCCTGGAAGCGGGCGGCGCCACCTGGGACGACGTGATGATGCTGCGCGTCTACCTCACCGACACCACGCACTTCGAAGAGATGAACGAGCTCTACAACGCCTACTTCGAGGAGCAGAACCTGAAGGCCGCCCCCTCCGCCCGCACCACGGTGTACGTGGGCCTCCCCGGCGACCTCCTGATCGAGATCGACGCCCTCGCGGTGCTCGACGCCTAGCCGGCGTGTACCGGCCGGCGGGGGCAGGCAGCATCGCGTGCTGCCAACTCCCGTCGTCGGGAACGCGGTCCGGGGGCGGTCGGCCGCCGCGCATTGGGTACCCTCACGGGTGACTTCGGGGCGCCGGCGGGGGCCGGGACGCCGCTAGCAGGGACGGATCCTCCATGAGCAGCGCACCTTCGCCAGGCATCTTCCAACCGCTCAAGGCGGACGACCCTGAGGTCGTGGGCGGCTATCGGCTGGCCGCGGTGCTCGGGGCGGGCGGGATGGGCAAGGTGTACCTCTCGTACACGCCCGGCGGCCGGCCCATCGCCATCAAGGTGATCCGGTCCGAGTTCGGCGAGGACCCCGAGTTCCGGCGGCGCTTCCAGCAGGAAGTGCGGTCCGCCGAGCGGGTCCAGGGGCTCTACACCGCCCCGGTCATCGACTCCGACACCGAGGGGGCCCAGCCCTGGCTGGCCACCGCCTACGTCCCCGGGCCCTCCCTCGCGCACGCCGTGGCCCACCACGGCGCACTGCCGCCGCGCAGCGTGCTGCTGCTGGCCGTCGGGGTCGCCGAGGCCCTGACCGTCATCCACGGCGCGGGCATCGTCCACCGCGACCTGAAGCCCGCCAACGTCCTCCTCGCCTCCGACGGCCCGCGCGTCATCGACTTCGGCATCGCCCGCGCCGCCGACACCACCGCCCTGACCAGCACGGGCGTCAGCATCGGCACCCCGGCGTTCATGGCGCCCGAACAGGCCTCTGCGGGCACGATCACCCCGGCCACCGACGTATTCGCCCTCGGCCAGATCGCCGCCTACGCCGCGATCGGCTCCTCCGTCTACGGCGACGGGCCCTCGCACGCGGTGCTCTACCGGATCGTGCACGAGGCCCCCGAGCTGGGCGGGCTGCCCGAGGAGCTGCGGCCCCTGGTGACCCGTTGCCTCAGCCGCGACCCGGCCGACCGCCCGTCGCTGACCGAGGTCATCGCGCTGTGCAACGAAGCCGCGGGCGCCGAGCCGCTGCGTCAGGGCGAGGACTGGCTGCCGCGCGCGGTCGCCGGTTCCATCACCGAGCGGGTCCAGCTGCTGCCCGCCCCGGCGCCCACCCCGCCGCCGCGGCCGGCCGCGCCGGTGCCGACGGAGGTCTCGGCGCAGCCGCCCGCCGCCGCGCCCGGCTACACCCCCACCGGCCTGGCCGGCGCCCCGACGCACGCCGCCCCGACGCACGCCGCCCCGGCGCAGCCCGGCCCGCATACGCCGCCGCCGGGCTACGGGACGCCGCGGCCGTACGCGCAGCCCTCGTACCCGCAGCCCGGGTACCAGCAGCCCGGGTACCCGCAGCCCCCGCGTCCGCAGCCCTCGTACGCCCAGCCGGGGTTCGCGACGCAGCCCACCTACGCGCAGCCGGGCGGGTACGCGCAGCCCACCTACCCGCCCGCCCCGGCCAAGCCCAGGCGGACCGGGCTGATCGTGACCCTGTCCGTGGTGGGCGCGGTCATCGGGCTCGCCGTCCTCGGGTCCCTGCTGCCCGACTCCGACAAGGGCGATGCGGGCGCGCAGCCCAAGGGCGGGGCGAGCGGGAGCGCCCAGCCCGGCGGGTCCAAGCAGCAGACCGACCCGCAGCCGGTCTCGTACAAGGGCATTGACGTGCCCGAGAACCACCAGCTGATGCTCGCCGACAATCCGCCGCGCCCGGCCAAGAAGGAGGGCGGCGGGGGAGTGATGTACGACGGCGGGGACCTCTACTACTACCGCGACTCCATGTTCGGCGACGAGAAGTTCGGCAGCGCGAACGGGAAGCTGGTCCTGCTGAACAACGCGGAGAAGGGCTCCCTGGAGACCTGCCGCGCGGTGACCCGCTTCACCGAGAAGATCGGCCTCGACCAGCTCACGGAAGGTTCGCAGGTCTGCGTCCTCAGCGATGCGGGGCACATCGCACTGGCGACCTTCCGCGGCAAGTCGGGCTCGAAGGAGGCGAGCCGCTACATCTCCCTCGACCTCCAGATCTGGCGCAACGCCGAGGAAGCGAAGAAGGACTAGCCGGAGCCGCCGGCCGCGGCGCACGCGGAGGGGCGCCCCCCTGGCGGTGGGGCGCCCCGGTTCACGTGATCGGTCCTGCGGGCGCTACGGGCAGTACTGCGCCTGCTTGCCGATCGACCGGTACATGCAGTCCGCGTTCTCCAGGAGCTGCAGCACCGCCTCCTTGTTGCGGACGGTCTCGCGGTCGATGACCTCGTCCGGCGGGTAGAAGCCGCTGCTGCCGGAGTCCGTCGGGTACATCTCGAAGGTGTAGGCGAAGATCTTCTGGTTGCCCCACAGCCAGTCGTCGATGGTCCCGTCGGTGATGTACAGGTCGCTCGACTGCTCCGGCGTGTAGCCGTTGCTGGCCGCCATGCTGGTGCCGATCTTCTTGTACACGGCCAGGTCGTCGGCGGTCAGTCCGGGCGCGGTGTCGTTGTACGTCCACCCGAAGGGCCACAGCACGAGCTCGCTGTACGTGTGGAAGTCGATGGCGGCCTTGATCTGCTGCTTGCCGCCGACCACCCGGCTGCGCACGAAGTCCGAGACCACCTTCACCTCGGGCGCCGACTCGGCGGCCGCGCCCCGGTAGGTCTCGGAGCTCTTGCTGCTGCTGGAGCCGCCGCAGCAGCCCCATTTGTAGTTCCAGTTGCGGTTCTCGTCCGTGCCGACGTAGGAGGAGCCGGCGTTCGGCTGCCGGTTCTTGCGCCAGGAGCGGTACGAGCCGGAGGCGATGTCGTACTCGCCGCCGTCGGGGTTGAGGTCCGGGACGATCCAGATCTCGCGGCCGTTGATCATGTTGGTGATGCGCGAGTCGGTCCCGTACTTGGAGCCGAACTCCTTGAGCAGGTAGAGGGCCATCTCGACGGTCAGGTGCTCGCGGGCGTGCTGGTGCGCGGTGAAGAGCACCTCGGGCTCGGCCTCGTCGGTGCCGACGTTGTCGCTGATCTTGATCGCGACGAGGTCCCGGCCCTCGTACGACTTCCCGATGACCTGCTTGCTCATGAGGGTCGGGTACTGGGCGATGCGCTGGTTGATCTCCGCGCTCGCCTCGGCGTAGTTGTGGTAGAGCGCGTCCTTCGACGGGAAGTCGTTGATCCCGGCGGCGATGTCGCGCTGGTCGCGCCGGTCCGGCGGTCCGGGCAGCGCGGTCAGCTCGTAGCCGAGGGCGCGCAGCTTGGCGGCCTGCATCGGGTCGGCGCTGACGACGACCGAGCGGGCGTCCACCTCGTCGATGGAGACACCGGTACGGAGCAGGGCGGTGCGTTCGGCCGCGGTGGCCGGGCCCTGGATCTCGTACTGGGCGATCGCCTCGTCCTGGGTGGCGGTCGACGGGGTGGGCGGCGGGGCTGCCGTCGCGCTCAGGCCGTAGGCGGGTGCGCCGAGCGCGAGCGCGAGAAGGGCCGCCGTGACGGCGGCCCTTCGGCGGTGGTGGAGCCGCATGCGTTCTCCTGGGTGGGAGTGTGGGGGTAGCCGTGCGGACGCGCACAGCGTGCTCTCATGGCATGTCCGGGTCAAGAACCTCAAACCAGCCACCCCCACACACCTACCTGCTACGGCAGGGCGTGGACCTTCGGACCCACCGCGTTGGACCAAGCGCCACCCGCTTTGGCGTCCCAGTTGGTCGACCAGGTCATCGCGCCGCGCAGCCCCGGGTAGGTCTTCGACGGCTTGAAGGTCCCGCAGCCGGTACCCCGGGCCAGGCAGTCCAGGGCGTTGTTCACGATGGTCGGCGAGACGTAGCCGCTGCCCGCGCCGCTGGGGGAGGCCGGGACCCCGATGCCCACCTGCGAGGGGTCGAGCCCGCCCTCCAGCTGGATGCAGGCCAGCGCGGTGAGGAAGTCCACCGAGCCCTGGGAGTAGACCTTGCCGTCACAGCCGAGCATCGCGCCGCTGTTGTAGTACTGCATGTTGACGACGGTGAGGATGTCCTTCACGGCGAGCGCCGTCTTGAAGTAGCCGCCCTGCGTCGACTGCATGTCGATGGTCTGCGGGGCCATGGTGAGCACGAACGAGGGCCCGGCCTTCGCCGCCAGCGCCTTCAGCGCCTGGGTCATGTAGGTCGGGTTCAGGCCGTTCTCCAGGTCGATGTCGATCCCGGTGAAGCCGTACTCCTGCATCAGCGCGTACGCGGAGTTCGCGAGGTTGGTCGCGGACGCCGAGTCGTTGACCGAGATGGTGCCCTTCTCGCCGCCGATGGAGAGGATGACGGACTTGCCGGCCGCCTTCTTCGCGGCGATGTCCGCCTTGAACTGGGGGACCGTGTAGCCGCCGAGGCCGGCCGAGTCGAGGTTGAAGCTGATGCCGCCGGGCGTGCTCGTGGCATCGGCGAAGGAGACGGCGATGATGTCGTACTGCGCGGAGACGTCGGAGATCTTCTGGACGGTCGCGCCGTTGTTGAAGTTCTGCCAGTAGCCGGTCACCGCGTGCTTGGGCACCGACGGGTTCGGGTTGCCGCCCCCGCCGCTCGTGGTGGTCCCGGTGACGGCCGCGCCCTTCGTGCCCTCGCCGGCCGCGTTGTACGCGCTCACCTGGAAGGAGTACGAGGTCGACGCGGCGAGCCCGCTGATCTGCGCGGAGGTGCCCGAGGTCACGGTCTGGACGCGGACGCCGTCCTGATACACGTAATACCCGGCGGCCCCGCTGACCGTGTTCCACGAAAGGGTGAGCCCGCTGGCGCTCTGGCCGGAAACGGCGCTGCCGGCCGGTGCGCCGGGGATGGTCGGCGAGGGGTCGGTGCCGCCTCCGCCGTCGGGGCCGAAGACGCTGAACTCGTCGACCACGAAGCCGGGCTGGCCGTACCAGCCGTGGGTGTAGACGGTGACCTGGGTGGTGCTCGGGCCGGTGGTGAAGGTGGTGGACAGCTTCTGGAAGCCGCCGCCGGTGCCGGGGGTCCAGGTGGAGACGTCCTGCGTGCCGGTCCCGGTCGCGCCGAGGTACACGTACGAGCCGTTGACCTGCTCGCTGAGCGTGTAGGTCGAGCTCGGCTTCACGGTGACGACCTGGCTGCACTGGCCCTTGTCCTGGCCTGCCGGGGTGGCCTTGAGGGCGCCGGCCCCCGCGAAGACGGGGGAGGGGACGACGGCGCCGCTGCCGGAGGTGCACGTCCAGTTGGCGAGTCCGGACTCGAAGCCGCCGTTGCGGACGACGTTGACGTCGGCCGCCTGGGCGGTGCCGGTGGCCAGGGCGGTGAGCCCGGCGGCGGCGAGGGTCACGGCGAGGGGGATGGCGAGGGAGCGTATGCGGTTCACGTGGGCTCCGGTGGGGGGAGTGGGGAAGTGAGGTCGCGTCAGAACGGGTTGTGGGGCTGGTTCGGGGCAGGTGTGGGACAGGTGCGGGGCAAGTGGGGTGCCCCGCAGCCAAGTTGGTCTAGTCCAATGTCCATGTCAAGAGTGTTTGCAATATGGCTTGAACTGATCGATCTGCACGCCGTCTTGCCATCCCTGTTGTCCGGATTTTCCCGCCCCCCGTGACACGTGCCCGTGGCACGGGAATGTGCAAGGCCCTGCCCTGTCAGGAAGGACGTGGATATGGTGCTGGGGCAAGGGGGAAGGGTGTTGATCGTTTGCGGTCGCGCAGCATGCGCGCACCCGCCGCGGTCAGGGGAACACCCGTGGATGACGGGGTGAACGGGGGGATGCGCGTGCCGATCGCCATTGCTGTCACCAGCGCCGATCTGGTGCTGCCGGCCCCGGACCGGCACACCCCGGCCGCCGCCGTGCTGCCGCCGCCCGAGGAGCTCGACCTGGACGGCGCGCTCGCCCAGACGGCCGGCCTGCTGGAGCGCCACGGCCACCTGGTGGTGCTCGTACCGACCTGGCTCCGCGCCTCCGCCGTACGCCGCCTGCACACCGTCCGGGCCATCCTGGAAACCGACCGGATCGCCCTCGTCGACGTCGATCTCCCGCCGCTGGCCACCGCCCTGCTGGTACGTCAGCTGCGCCAGCTGAGCGTCTGCGACTTCAGCCCCGGGGTCCTGGCCTCGGCGGCCCGGTTACTGACCCACTACATCTACGCGGGCGCGCTGCTCGGCTCGGTCGCCAAACTGGACCGGGTGCCCGTCGGCCTGAAGGCGCACGCCAAGTCCTGGTCCCCGAACGCCCAGTTCGCCGTACTGGCCCACCCGGTCCCGCACCTGGTCAAACTGGGCTCCGGCTCCGGCGGCGCCCACGGCGGGGGCGCCACGCTGCCCCCGGGCCCCGACTTCGCCACCCACCTCACCTTCGCCCGTGGCCAGCTCGCCTCCGACTGGGTGGCCACCGACCTGGCCCCCGCCTGGCGGGTCCAGGGCGTCATGGAGAACCCGCTGCCCGCCGACTCGGCCGCCTGGTGGGCCACGCCGAAGCTGGTGGAGTTCGCGGCCGCCATCCCGGACCCCTCGGTGCTCTACCAGCTCGTCGCCTCGGTCCGCCGCGAGGAGTGCCGCTGGTGCGGCTTCGAGTTGATCGGCGACCGCTGCGGCTTCTGCGCCGCCCCGCTCCTCGCACCGCAGCCGCCCCCGACGGCATCGGCAGGCAATGCCGCGGCCGCCGCACAGCTCCGCCCCAGATCCAGATCCAGACACTGACCGGCCCGAACGAATGAAGAACGGCGAGGTAAGACGGCCATGAACTCACGCCAGCGCCGCGGCGTCATCCTGCTGATCCTGTCGGCCCTGTGTGCCCTCGCCGCCTTCGGCGGAGTCCTCGTCGTGGTGGGAGACGTCAACTCCAAGGTCGGCAACGAGGTCGTCGCCTACCGGGTGAAGGGCGACATAGCCCCGTACACGCCCCTGACGCCGGGCCAGTTCGAGCAGGTCACGGTCCCCGAGCGGTGGCTGTCCGAGACCGCCGTCACCGACCTGGGCGCACTCAAGGACAAGCTGGCGCTCACCTCCCTGAAGAAGGGCTCGCTGCTCCAGAGCGACATGTTCGTCGACAAGCCGAAGCTCCAGGCCGGGGAGCAGGAGATCGCGATCATGATCGACTCCTCCACGGGCGTCGCCGGAAAGGTCACCCCCGGCGCCAAGGTCAACATCATCGGCACCTACAAGGGCAAGAAGCCGACCGACCCCGACGTGTCCGTGCTCATGGTGGCCAACGCCCGCGTCATCAACGTCGGCAAGCTCACCCCCATCGACAGCAAGGACCCCGACAAGAAGAGCCCCACCGACGCGGTCCCGATCACCTTCGCCCTGGCCACCAAGGACACCCAGCGCGTGGCCTACGCCGAGTCCTTCGCGGTGCACGTACGCCTGGCCCTGGTGGCCCCCGGCACCGACTCGGCGCCCAACCCGGGCGACCACTTCTACACCCTCGAAGGGGACCGGTGAGGCGCCGATGACCACCCGAATCCTCCCCGCGGTCGGCGACCCGGAGTCCGCCCGCATCATCGCCACCCTGCTCAGCCAGCTCCCGGGCGCCGAGCCGGCCGCCCCGGTGCCCGACTCGACCTTCCTCCTCGACACCCTCGCCCGGTTCGCCGGGGAGTCGATCGACGAGCTGCCCGAGGTGGTCCTCGTCCACGAGCGGATCGGTCCGCTCCCCGCCCTGGACCTGATCCGCGAGGTGGCCCTGCGCTTCCCCGCGGTCGGCGTCGTCCTCCTCACCTCCGACGCGAGCCCCGCCCTCTTCTCCGCCGCCATGGACTCCGGCGCCCGCGGCCTGATCGGCCTGCCCCTGGCCTACGAGGAGCTCGCCGCCCGCGTCCAGGCCGCCGCCCAGTGGTCCGTGGGCGTACGCCGCCACCTGGGCCGGGGCCCGGAACTGCCCAGCGGCCCGGGCGGCAGGGTGGTCACGGTCACCGGGGCCAAGGGCGGGGTCGGCGCCACCTTCGCGGCCGTGCAGTTCGCGCTCGCCGCGGTGGCCGCGGGCCGGCGTACGGCCCTGCTCGACCTGGACCTCCAGGCCGGCGACGTCGGCTCGTACCTCGACGTGCAGTTCCGCCGCTCCATCGCCGACCTCGCCGGCATCCAGGACATCTCCCCGCGGGTCCTCCAGGACGCCGTCTACGACGACCGCACCGGGCTCGCCCTGCTCCTGGCCCCGGCCGACGGGGAACGCGGCGAGGAGGTCGACGACCGGGCCGCCCGGCACGTGATCGCCGCCCTGCGCGCCCGCTACGAGGTGGTCGTCATCGACTGCGGCACCCAGATGACCGGCGCCAACGCGGCCGCCGTGGAACTCGCCGACACGGCCGTCCTGGTCGTCACCCCCGACGTGGTCGCGGTACGGGCCGCCAAGCGCATGGTCCGGATGTGGGAACGGCTCCAGGTCAGGAAGGCGGAGGAGACGACCATGGTGGTCAACCGCTGGTCCAAGCAGACAGAGATCCAGCCCGCCCTGATCGAGAAGATCACCAAGACCCGGGCGGTACGCACCCCCGTGCCGGCCGCCTTCAAGGAACTCCAGGCCGTCGTCGACGCGGGCCGGGTGCAGGACCTCGACAACCGCTCGACGGTCAAGCAGGCCCTGTGGGCGGTGGCCGGCGAACTGGGTCTGCTGACCGCCCCGGAGGCCGCGGACGGCCCGCCGGCCGAACCCGGCGCGGCCCTGGCCGTACGCGGCTCCGGCCCGGTGGCCCGACTGCGCGGCCGGGGCGACCGGGGCTCCGTCGCACCGTGGACACGGCGCGGGCGGGAGGGCTGACGGGTGGCGGGTCGCAGACGGTTCCGGTGGAAGGACCGGGGGGACGACGGGCAGGTCGTGATCGAGTTCGTCGGCATGCTGCCCTACATCCTGCTGATCGTGGTGGCGGTGTGGGAGTGCGTGCTGATCGGCTACGCCTTCTCCCTCGCTGGGAACGCCGCGGACGAGGCGGCGCGGGCCGGGGCGGTACACGGCGCCGGAGCCTGCCAGGAAGCCGCGGGGGAGCACATCGGGGGGGCCTGGACCATGTCGGCCGCCTGCGGGAAGTCCGGGAACCTCTACACGGCCGAGGTCAGTCTCAACCTCCCCGTCCTGTTCCCGGGGTTCAACATCGGCGTCCCCATCCGCGGCACGGGCGGTTCCCCGAACGAGGAGAGGTGAGATGAACCGGATCCGGATCAGTGGTCTGCGCGGTCTCCGCGGTCTGCGTGGTTTCCGCGGTCTCCGCGTTCTGCGCCGCGGCGACCGCGACAGCGGTCAAGTCGCCCTGGAGTACATCGGCTTCCTCCCCATCCTGTTGCTCGTCGGGATCGGCGCCATGCAGCTGGGCTGGTCCGCGTACGTGGTCCAGCAGGCCCAGACCGCCGCCCGCGCGGCGGCCCGCGTGGAAGCCCGCCATCCGGGAGACGGCGCGGCCGCCGGCCGTGCGGCGATCTCGGACAACCTCGCACGGGGAGCGCAGATCGACCGGGCCCGGACCCGGGACGCGGTCAGGATGACGGTGACCCTGACGATCGAATCGATCGTGCCCGGCGTGGCCGGCCGCACGGTCACCCGGAGCGCCGTCATGCCCAACGACGACCCCGAGGTGACCGGACCATGAGCCTTCGTTCCCGGGTCAACACCCCCGACGACCGCCACAATCCGCGCGAGGACGGCCGCCTGGTCTCCTCGTACCGCGCGAAGCTGCTGGAGGAGATCGACCTCGCCGAGATGTCCGCGCTCGCGCCCGCGGAGCGCCGCGCGCGCCTGGAGCGTGTGCTCGGCCACATCATCAGCCGCGAGGGCCCGGTCCTCTCCACCGTCGAGCGGTCCCAGCTCATCCGCCGCGTCGTCGACGAGGCCCTCGGCCTCGGCGTGCTCGAACCGCTCCTCGAAGACCCCACCATCTCCGAGATCATGGTCAACGGCCCCGACCAGATCTTCGTGGAACGCTCCGGCCGCGTGGAGCAGCTCCCGCTCCGCTTCGCCTCGCACGAGCAGCTGATGCAGACCATCGAGCGCATCGTCTCCACGGTCAACCGCCGCGTGGACGAGGCCAATCCGATGGTCGACGCCCGGCTGCCCAGCGGCGAGCGCGTCAACGTGATCATCCCGCCGCTCTCCCTGACCGGCGCCACCCTCACGATCCGCCGCTTCCCCCGGGCCTTCACCCTGCACGAGATGATCGGCCTCGGCTCCCTCGACGAGCAGATGCTGCTCCTGCTGTCGGGCCTGGTGACGGCCAAGCTGAACGTGATCGTCTCCGGCGCCACCGGCACCGGCAAGACCACCCTCCTCAACGCCCTCTCCGGACTGATCCCGGAGGGCGAGCGCATCATCACCATCGAGGACTCCGCCGAACTCCAGCTCCAGCAGGCGCACGTCATCCGCCTCGAATCCCGCCCGCCCAACGTGGAGGGCAAGGGCCAGATCACCATCCGCGACCTGGTCCGCAACTCCCTGCGCATGCGCCCCGACCGCATCATCGTCGGCGAGGTCCGCGGCGGGGAGACGCTCGACATGCTCCAGGCGATGTCCACCGGCCACGACGGCTCGCTCGCCACCGTGCACGCGAACAGCGCGATCGACGCCCTGATGCGCCTGCAGACCCTCGCCTCCATGTCGGAGGTGGAGATCCCCTTCGAGGCGCTCCAGGACCAGATCAACAGCGCCGTCAACATCATCGTCCAGCTGACCCGCTTCGGCGACGGCATGCGCCGCATCACCGAGATCTCCCTCCTCGACTCGCACGGCCGCGAGCCCTTCCGGATCACCACGGTCTGCCGCTTCGCCGCCCAGCCCATGGGCCCCGACGGCCGCGTCCACGGCCGCTTCGAGTACTACCCGCTGCCCCGCTGGCTCGCCGACCGCCTCTACATGAACAACCAGCCGATCCCGCAGGCCTTCGGGGTCGCACCGGCGGACGCCCCCTTCACCGACCCGCTGACCGATCCGCTGGCCGGCCCGCTCCCCGCCCGCATCACCCGGACCGCCCTGTGAACCCACTGATCTCCCTCACCCTCGGCGTCTCGCTGCTGACCTGCGTACTGGCGGTCCTCGGCATCCACGCCTACGCCACCGGCCGCGCCGAGCGCGCCGCGCTCATCGAGCGGCTCTCCGCGACCGGCCTCCCGGCCCCCCTCGGCCGCCGGCGCCGCTTCCCGGGCGTGGACCGGCGCCTGCGCAGGACCAAGCTCGGCCGCACCATCGAGCGCAAGCTCGCCGTGACCGGCCTGGACCTCACCGTCGGCGAGTACTTCGTCTACATGCTGGCCGCGGTCATCGGGATCTGGCTGGTCGCGGCCTCCTTCCTGGCCCCGTTCTTCGGCCCGGTCGCCGCACTGATCGCCCTGTGGGGGGCCAACGCCTTCCTCAACTGGCAGCGGGCCCGGCGCACCGAGCGGTTCATCAACCAGCTCCCGGACGTGGCCCGCATCCTCGCCAACGCCACCCAGGCCGGGCTCGCCCTGCGCACCGCCATCGGCATGGCCGCCGAGGAACTGGAGGCACCGGCCGGCGAGGAACTGGCCCGGGTCGCCGACCGGCTCGCGGTGGGGCACTCCATGGAGGAGGCCCTGGGCGAGATCGAGGAGCGGCTGCCCTCGCGGGAACTGGTCGTCCTGGTCTCCACCCTCGTCCTGTCCGCCCGCGCGGGCGGCGCCATCGTGGGCAGCCTGCGCAACCTGACGGTCACCCTGGAACAGCGCAAGGAAACCCGCCGCGAGGTCCGTACGCAGCTCTCCCAGGTCACGGTCACCGCGTACCTGGTACCGGTCATGGGCGTCGGCTCCCTGCTCCTGGTGGACGCGATGATGCCCGGCGCCCTGGACCGCATGACGGGCTCCGTCGTCGGACAGAGCGCCGTCCTGGTCGCCCTCGGGCTCTTCGCGCTCGGCTTCGTCTTCATCCGCCGCCTGACCAAGATCGCCGTCTGAGGAGGCCGGAATGATCGCGCTGCTCCTCGCCCTGGCCGTGGCCCTGTCGGTCTTCGGCGTGTTCCACGGCATCCGGCTCTACCGCGCCGACACCAGGCTCCCCAGCGACCTGATGCTCGCCCTGGAGGTCGGCGCCACCCGTACGACGGCCGTCGGCTCGCTCATCGACCGCGCCGGCATCCGCTACGCCCCGCTGATACTGCGCCTCATGGGCCCGGACCGGGTGGCGCGCAAACGCCGCCAGATCGACCGGGCAGGCAACCCCTCCGGCCTCACCATCGACCGCTACGCCGCACGCCGCGCCGTCTACGCCTTCCTGGGCGGCCTCGGCGCCTTCGCCATGCTGATCAACGGGCAGCTGGTCCTCGCGCTGGTCATGGTCGCCTTCGGGGTGTTCTGGATCGAAGCCGGCCTCTGGTCGGCGATCCGGATCCGCCGCGACCACATCGAGCGGACCCTGCCCGACTTCCTGGACGTCCTGGCCGTGGTCGTCAGCGCCGGGATCGGCTTCCGGCCCGCGCTGGAGCGGGTCGCCGCCAAGTACGAGGGCCCCTGGTCCGACGAGATCCGGATCACCCTGCAACAGATGACCATGGGCGTCAGCCGCCGCCAGGCCTTCGACGACCTGCGCCGGCGCAACGACTCCGAGCAGGTGGCGCAGTTCGTCACCGCCCTCCAGCAGGGCGAGGAACTGGGCTCCCCGATCGTCGACACCCTGATCGCCATCGCCGAGGACATGCGCCGCACCGACGCCCAGAACGCCCGCCGCCGGGCCGCCAGGGCCGTCCCGAGGGCGACCTTCGCCGTCACGACATTCATGCTGCCGGGGACGATGATCCTCCTCATCGGCGGGTTCGTGTACGGAGCGGACGTCGACTTCAGCGGCCTGTTCGGGGGCGGGTGAGCCATGACCGCCTCGCTGGACGTCACGGCCTTCGCCGCCGTGCGGAACCGGCTGTCCGCACGTTCCGCGGTACAGCTGCCGATCGCCCTCCAGGTCAACGCCCTCCAGGCGCTGTGCCGCCAGGTGTTCGCCTTCCGCCTCGTGATGATCGCCCTCGGCACCCCGGTCGTCCTGAGCCGCACCCCGCCCGGAGCCCCGACGCACCTGGCCGGCGGCGCGGTCCTGCTCACCTTCATGCTGTCCTACCTCCTGTTCCGCGACTGGGAACGCTTCGGCCCCCTCCTCCTGCGCCACCGCTGGCCCCTGGCCGTCGACTGGATCTTCAGCGGCCTCCTCCTCATCACCGCCACCCCCGGCTCCCCGCTCCTCCTCGCCTCCGTGTGCACCCCGCTCCTGGCCGGCATCGTCTACGGCTGGCGCGGCTCCGCCGTCTACGCGGGCATCCAGGCGGCCGTGGTGGCCGTCGTCGCCGAGGCACTGATGCTCTCGATGCTCTGCGTCCTGGCGGGGGCGGTCGGAGCCAGCCTCCGCGACCTGCTCCTCCGCTTCGGCACGGCCGGCCAGGCCCTGCTGGAAACCCGCGCCCGGCTGGCCGTCGCCGAAGCCGTGCAGGCCGAACGGGACCACCTGGCACGCGAGTTGCACGACTCCGTCTCCAAGACCCTGCACGGCCTGGCCCTCGCCGCCGACTCCCTGACCCGCACCACCGACCCGGCCGCCCTGCGCAGCCGGGCCGACCTGGTGGCCAGCGCGGCCCGCCGCGCGGTCGCCGAGTCCCGGGACGTACTGGCCGACCTGCGCCGCGACCTGGACGCGCCCGGGGTGTCCCTGGCCACGGAACTGCGGGCCCGGGTCGCTGCTGATGTGGCCGAACTGCGCGTGAGCGGCACCCTCCCGGTGGTGCCCTCCCCGGTGGCCCGGCACCTGCTGGCCATCGCGGGGGAGGCGGTGGAGAACGCCCGACGCCATGCGGGCGCGACCCGGATCACGGTCGAGGCGGCCGTCGACACCGCCGACCTGGTGCTCCTGATCGAGGACGACGGCCGCGGCCTCCCCGGCGGCGTCGACCTCGCAGCCCTGCCCGGCGCGGGCCGCTACGGCCTGCTCGGCATGACGGAACGGGCCGCCGCCATCGGAGCCCGCATCGACATCGGCGCCCGCCGGGGCGGCCGCCCGGGAACCCAGGTCCGCCTGACCCTCCCCCTGTCCGCCCTCCCCGCGGGGAGGGGAGCCTGATGGCGGCGACCCCGCTGCGCGTGCTCATCGCCGACGACAACCCGGTCGTACGGGCAGGCCTGGCGGCCTTGCTAGTCACGGCGGGGGGCATGGAGATCGCAGCCGAGGCGGCCGACGGCCGCGAAGCCCTGCACATGACACGCCTCCACACCCCCGACGTCATCCTCCTCGACGTCCGGATGCCCGGCGTGGACGGCATCTCGGCCCTGCCGCACCTCGTACAGCTCGCACCGGTGCTGATGCTGACGTACAGCCAGGAGTCAGAGATCGTCCGCGAGGCGCTGCTGCTGGGTGCGGGCGGCTACTTGGTGCACGGCGAATTCACGCCGGACCACCTCGTCGAAGCCGTCCGCGACGTCCGCGCGGGCCGCGCCCACTTCAGCCCGACGGCGGCGAGCGCGGTGCTCACGGAACTCCGGGCCTCTTCGCATCCGCAACGAACTGTGGGACAGTCTACGGAGCGTCTTCCCAACCATGCTGTGTTCGGGCTGAGTTCGCGTGAGGAGGAGGTCATGGATCTCATCGCTTCCGGCATGAGTAACCAGCAGATCGCGGCCAGTTGCTTTATCAGCGAGAAGACGGTCAAGAACCACATCAACCGGATCTTCGCGAAGCTCCAGACCGCCACGAGGAGCGAGGCGATAGCCCGTTGGCTGGGAACCGCCCGTCCGGGGGTGGCTGGCCATGGGTAGACGCAGTGCGCAGTGGGTCCGTAATTGGGTCCCGGGACCCTTTGCAACTGCTGGTGTGTCGACGTACCGTCCGCGGATCGACATCGGCGCCAGGTCTGGAGAGGACTCCCATGCAGAACCTCAAGCTGCTCAAGGCGATCGTCGAACGGAAGAACCGGCTGCGGCGGGGTGCGGACGAGGGGCAGACGGTCTTCGAGTATCTGGGGATCATCGTGATCATTGCGTTGATCATTGCGGCGATCATCGGGTCGGGGCTCGCCGCCAACATCGCGAACGCCATCTCAGAGGTCTTGACCGACATCACCTCCTGATAGGCGTGGCGGGCTCGCGCGACCGGGGGCAGGTTCTCCCCTTCTACGCCGCGATGATGGCACTCATGCTCTTTGCCGCGTTGGCCTTCGTCGTCGTCGGGATGGCGGGGGCCAGGCGCAGCGATGCGCAGGGTGCAGCCGATGCGGCGGCTCTCGGGGCCGCCCAGCAGGTTAGGGACAACGCGCTCACGGGCTGGAATCTCCTCACCCTCACACCGGAGGATTGGGAGGCGATCATCAGGGGGCGTCGCTTCGATACCGAGGGGGCCTGTTCCAGGGCCAGCGACTACGCCGGCACGAACGAAGCCACTGTTTCGGAATGCGATGTCGACATGCCTGAGTTCACCGTCTCGGTGAGGACCAGTCGCACGGTCGGGGACTCGGTCATCCCGGGGACCGAGGACATGCGTGCCAATGCCACGGCAACGGCCCTGATCGAACCACGGTGCTTCCTGCAACCGCCGTCCACCCCGCCACCGCCCGAGGGTGGCGGGGCTGTCGACATCAAGTGCCGGGATGGCTCGGTGGTCATCGTCAATCCGTCAGATCCTGGGTCTTTGTACGAGCTGGCGAGGAAACTCTTCGTTGTGCGACTGACTGACTGACACCGAACGAGAGACAAGGAAACGGCGTACATGAGCATGCGGCAGAAGGCGAAGGTCCGCGGGGGAGCGGCCGTTGCGGTTGCGGCGGTCTTGACCCTCGCGTTGGCCGGGTGCGGAGGTGGCGACGACCAGGCAAAGGAGCCGCAGAAGTCCGCCACTCCTCAGAGTCAGGGAAGTGACGCTTCGCAGCCCGCACCCACCCAGTCAAAGGGATCGGAGCCTGCTGAGGTCATAGCCACGTCACAAGGTCCGGCGGGTGTGATCTTGGAGATCAATTCGGCTGTGCGCAACCAAGACGGATACCTCACCGTCAGCGGGCGGATCAAAAACACGGGCTCCTCGACGTTCTCGCAGATGGCTACATGGCGTGGTGATGAGAAGACTGCCAGCCCGGCATCGATCGCTGGGGCCACTGTGGTCGATACTGCGGGCAAGAAGCGGTACTACGTGCTGCGTGACACCGAAGGTAGGTGCGCGTGCACCACTGGCCTGACGCCTATCAAGGCCGGGGAAAGCGTCCCCATCTTCGCGCAGTACCCTGCGCCGCCGACAAGTACGACCGAGGTCGCGTTCGGCTTGCCGAGCTTCGCCGCGGCCACCGTCAAAATCTCCGGGTGACCCCATGACCAAACGCCACCGCACCACAGCTGCCACAGCCGTCGCCGGTCTCGTCATCGCCGGTGCCCACTTCATCGGAGCGACCAGCGCGTATGCGGACGACGTCACGCCGTCCGTACCCCCCGGTACGGAAGCCTCGGCCTCTGCGCCGACGCCCGTCAAATCCGACTCCCCAGGGCTGAAGCTCCCCCAGGGCGGCATCCTCGCTGCGCCCAAGGTCCTGGACATGGTCGAGGTCGTCGAAGACCTAGGGGGCGAGGAACGCCGCCAGGAGACCAACCAGACCGTCATGATGGCGCTGCAATCCGAGGTGATGTTCCCCGAGGACAGTGCCATCTTCAACGCCCAGGCCGCCGCCCGTATCCAGGCCATCGCGCAGGAGATCAACTCCCAGAAGGCCACCACCGTCCGGGTCTTCGGTTTCACCGACGACCAGGGCACGTACGAGCACGGCAAGGAACTGTCGAAGAAGCGCGCCGACGCGGTCCAGGCCGAGCTGGCCAAGACGGTGACCAACCCCGGCGTCACCTTCGACGTGCGCGGCTACAGCGAGGACTACCCGATCGCCGACAACGGCACCGAGGAAGGCCGCAAGAAGAACCGCCGCGTGGAGGTCACCTTCCCGCGCAGCACCGGCGGCTAGCCGATCCGCGGGCCGGCCGTGGCGGGTGACCGCCGCGGCCGGGTCAGCGGAGCAGGTCGGAGTGCTGGGCCCAGAGGCAGAAGCTGCTGCTGTCGGGCTTGCACGTGTCGGCGTAGGCGTCGCCCGCCGTCTGGAGTGTGCTGAGCAGGCCCGCCGCGTTGAAGATCAGCGCGCACCAGGCCAGGCCCGTCCTCAGGGGGAGCCGCACGCTCCACAGCCTGCGTACGGGCAGGGACAGGACTACGGCCGCCAGGGACCAGCCGGCGATCCCCAAGAGCGGCCACGGGTCCGAGTCGCCGAGGGACAGGAACATCGACAGGTACCAGGCCACGGGCGGAGTGGCGAACACGACCCCGATCCGTAGGTTCCGTGCCTTCCGCCACCGCGCCATGCGGGGTGTCGGTGCCGGCCGCCGGGCCGCGCGGGACGCCGCCCGGGCCTTGAACCGGGATCTGGCCCGGGATCCGGCGGTGACCGCGGCGCGTGCGGTGGTGACCGTCTTGCGGTAGGTCCGGAGGGGCCATGGCGCAGCCGCATACGGCTGTGAGGGGAGCCGCTTCGTGGAGCCGTTCGAACCCGTCCAGCCGTCTGCGGGACGGAGTGCGACGCGCATCTCGCGCGCGTTCTGGTACCGGTCCTCGCGCCGCTTGGCCAGCGCCCGGTCGAGTACGACTTCCAGCCCGGGCAGGCCCGGCAGGCCCGCCTCGGTGAGGGTCGGCGGGCGCTGGTGCAGGTGGTGGTGGCCGACGACCAGCCGGTTCGCCCCGAAGGGCTGGCGGCCCGTGAGCATCTCGAAGAGCAGGAGGCCCACGGCGTACAGGTCGGACCGGCCGTCGATGTCGGGCCGCCCCTCGATCTGCTCGGGAGACATGTAGGCGGGCGTACCGATGGTGAAACCCGTGCCGGTCAGGGCCGTGGCCTCGGAGACCACGGAGCGGGCGATCCCGAAGTCGGCGACCTTCGCGGTGCCGTTCTCGGTGAGCAGGATGTTGCCCGGTTTGATGTCCCGGTGCACCAGGCCGAGCGCGTGGCTGGCGGTCAGCGCGTTCAGTACCTGGTCCGCGATGCGCACCGCCTCTTGGACCGGCAGTGTGCCCCGGTTGCGGAGGCGGTCTTCGAGCGATTGCCCGTCGACGAGTTCCATCACGAAGTAGGGGACGGAAGGTCCGCCCGGCCGGGGTTCGACGCCCGACTGATGCACGGCGACGACATGCGGATGGGTGAAACCGGCCATCGCCTCCGCCTCGCGCCGGAACCGCTCGACGGTCGCACGGTCCGACCCGGGTCCGGGTAACAGGGTCTTGATGGCGACCTTCCGTTGCAACCGGGTGTCCCAGCCCCGCAAGACCTGCGCCATGCCGCCACTGCCGAGCAGTCCGTCGACGCGGATCAGCCCTCCGGCCAGGTACTCGCCGGGTTCGAACATCAACTCCCCCATGGAGCAGATGATCTGACTGGCACCTCCGCGTGCGCAAGTGCCGGGCCGGTCAACCGTCCAGTAGGTGGTCGGCCTTGCCGGCCTTGATGGCCCGGATCAGCTGTTGCAGGGCCTCGCGGCTGTCTCTGAGGTACGTGTCCTCCTGGCCGGACAGGGCTATGTAGCTGTTGCCGTCCCCGTCCACCCCGATCCGGTAGCAGTTGTTTCCTTCGCCGCAGAAGGCGTCTTCCCAGTCGATGTCGGCCATCGGGGGCTCCTCAGAGTTGGCGGGCGACCGCGTGGATGAACTCGCGGGATGCCCCGGGGGACAGTGCGTGCTCGTCCATCCAGTGGATGTGGGACCGGTACTTTGCGAGCTGGGCCTCGTCGTGCATGAACTCGGGGCCGTGGGCCGAGTCGAGCTGCACGGTGTCGAGCTGCGGCACGGCGCCTTCGGCGTACAGCACCGCGTGTCCGGCGCCGGGGAAGGCTCCCGTCTCCACGGGCAGG
This sequence comes from Streptomyces sp. NPDC058401, assembly GCF_042722885.1. Lineage (NCBI taxonomy): Bacteria > Bacillati > Actinomycetota > Actinomycetes > Kitasatosporales > Streptomycetaceae > Streptomyces > Streptomyces sp. NPDC058401. The sequence goes on along the minus strand of NZ_JBHXKA010000012.1, from coordinate 51,791 downwards.
ATGCGGAGGGTGAGGTAGTCCCGCTCCGAGACCTCGCAGAGGTACTCCAGCTGCTCCCGGGTGGCCCGGCGACCGCCGAACTGCATTCGCAGCGCGGCCTCGTGCACGTACGCGTCGTACGGGCGGGCGTCGTCGCCTTCCAGCACCTGCTGGCGCTTCAGGCGGTGTGCCACGCGCATTTCGACCTCGGACGGCGGGAGCGCGGGGAGCACCGAGCCGAATACGGCGCGGGCGTAGGAGCTCTGGTGGAGCAGCCCCGGCAGGTGGACGGTCTGCACCGTGCAGAGGCGGGTGGCGTGCCACTCCAGCTCGGAGATGTCGAGCAGCCCCTGCGGGATCGACCCGCGGTACGCCTCCCACCAGCCCCGCTCCCGCGGCTGCGCGAGGGCGGAAAGCTTGTCGACGTAGGGCTTCTCCGACACCCCGCAGCGCGCCGCCAAGGTGCGTAGCCGCTCCTCGCTGACGGCGCGAAGTCCCTGTTCGATCGCGGACAGTTGGGAGCGGCTGACGTTTAGCGCGGCCGCCGCGGCCTCGGCTGAGACGTCGGCGGCGACCCGCATCCTGCGCAACTCCGCACCCACGCGCCGCTGGCGCTGCGTCGGAGAGGTCCTGGCTGTCATGCCAGCAGTCTGCCGGTTCGGGGGCAGCCCCGGTGACGGCGGGGCATTTTCTCTGAGCGCGGGCACAATTGCACCCGGGATCCGCTACATTCGGTAATGCACCGCTCACGCAAGGGAGTTGGAAGTGCATCGCCGCAGCATGCCTCGGCCTCGGCGACGAGCCACTGCCCCCACAACGCGAGAGCAACCCGTGCGCGTCGAGCTCACCCAGGTCACATCGCCATCCGCGTCTCGACAGGGAGTCCGTCATGCTCAGCCCCGTCATGCCCCCCAGCCCCGGCTGCTTCGATGCCTGCCCGCCGGCCGACGAGCCGCCCTCGCCCGACGGGCTGTCGTGCAGCCTGACCGTGCCGGGGGAGCCGTACAGCGCCCAGATCGCGCGCAGCACCGTACGGTCCGTGCTCCACGCCCACCGGCTCGACCGGGCCGTGCCCGCCGCGGTACAGGTGGTGGGGGAACTCATCGCCGCAGCCTGGTACTTGGACCCCGGCCGGAGCCTGTACCTCGCCCTCCGCCACCGCGAAGACGCCCTCCGCCTCACGGTCTACGACGGGCACACCCCGCACACCCACCCCCGCCTGGCCGCCCACTGCGAGGCCCGCCGCAGGGCGGCCCTACGGGTCATGGCCGCCGTAGTACGGGACTGCGGCGGAGCCTGGGGCTTCGGCGAGTCCCGCGAACCCGGCGGCGGCACCCGAACCTGGGCGAGCCTGCCGGTGGCGGGGGCCGCCGGATATCTGGCTTCCTAGGGGGCCGCTGTGCCCGGAGGCCTCGCACCGTCACGAAGGTCGGCTTCTCGACGGCCCTGCGGACCGCGCTGCTTCCAGGTTCGTTCTCACCATCTCAGTCGACGGATGGCCGGAGCTGAGTACGCGCTCGCATTCTGCGAGAGTGCGCTCGTACATCAGTATGGCCCGCCGCAGATCCCCGGCAGACTTGTACGCGAACGCGAGGTTGTTGCGGGAAGTCAGGGTGTCGGGGTGGTCGTTACCCAGCACTCGCTCACGGTCGGCAAGGTTGCGCTCGAAGATTGGGATGGCCTGCGCAAGGTCCCCGGCCAACTGGTAGACACCCGCGAGGTTGTTGCGGGAGTCCAGGGTGTCGGGGTGGTCATCACCCAGCACCCGCTTGGAGTCGGCGAGGGTGCGCTTGAACAGCGGGATGGCCCGCCCCAGATCACGGATAGCCGTATACGCGCCCGCAAGGTTGTTGCGGGAGTTGAGCGTCGAGGGGTGGTCATCACCCAGCACTCGCTCACGGTCGGCGAGGTTGCGCTCGTACATCGGGATGGCCTGCCCAAGGTCCCCCGCCGACTGGTAGACGCCCGCGAGGTTGTTGCGGGAAGTCAGGGTGTCGGGGTGGTCATCACCCAGCACCCGCTCGGAGTCGGCGAGGGTGCGCTTGGACATGTGGATGGCCCGCCCCAGATCCCCCACCGACCTATACGCGAACGCGAGGTTGTTGCGGGAAGTCAGGGTGTCGGGGTGGTCATCACCCAGCACTCGCTCACGATCGGCGAGGTTGCGCTCGTACATCGGGATGGCCTGCCCAAGGTCCCCCGCCGACAGGTAGGCGCCCGCAAAGTTGTTGCGGCAGGTGAGAGTGGAGGGGGCGTCAGTGCCCAGCACCCGCGTGAAGGTTGTCAACGCGCGTCGGTAGCCGTCGATGGCGGAGGTGATTGCGCCTTGTTCATATCGGTAGGAGGCGGTGCAGCTGAGGGCCAAGGCCGTGTCGATGGTGTCGTGGTCGGGCGTGTGGTGGCTGGTGAGGGCGTCGGTGTGTGGGAGGAGCGCTCGGTACGTCGCTCGGTTGCCTGGGTCGTCGATGTTGGAGGGGAAAGCGTTCGCAAGGAGGGCGGCGGCCCGGTCCCGGGCCTGGCCGATTGCTTCGGGTTGTCGGTGGGCATCGGTGGGGTCGGGGGTGCGGGCGAGGGTCTGGACGAGGCGGTGGACGGTGAGGGTGCCGTCGTGGTTGTCGGTGATCATGCTGTGCGCGATGAGGCGGCCGATCGCGGTGGGGAGTTCTGGTGCCTCGGCGAAAGGGGTGAGGAGGGTGCGGGGGATGTGGTCTGGGGCGTACCAGGCCAGGATCCGCAGGATGTCCTCGGCAAGAGGGGTGGCGGCGAGGTTGTCCAGGGTGATGCGCCAGGCCCGGGCGATCGTGCGGTCGGGGTCCCCGTCCTCGGTGCCGGTTGCGAGGGTCGCCGCGGTTCGGTGGGTCAGCATGTCGAGGTAGGCGCGCGGGGTGGTGCCGGTCTGGGCGCAGTACGCGGCGGCCAGTTCGACGGCGAGTGGAAGGTCGCCGAGTTCTGAGCAGACTTCGGCGGCGCCGGTGGTGTCGCGGGCTGCGTCGTCGGTGAGGACCCGGGTGAACAGGTCCAGGGCTTCGTTGTGGGCGAGGACGTCGAGGCGCAGGGAGGTGGCGGTGTGGTGCCAGCCGGTGGCGCGGCGGGTGGTGATCAGGAAGCGGCCCGTGCCGACGCGGTCGAGGAGTGCCGTGATGTCTGCGGGGCGTTCGACGTTGTCCAGGACGATGAGCCAGTGGTCGTGGGTGGTCAGCCATTGCAGGGCGCGTTCGGTGAGGAACGCGGGCGGCATGACGGCCAGCGCGGGCTGGAGTGAACGGGCGAGGTCGGCCAGGCCGGTGTCGATGGCTTCGGGGCTGTCGGCGGTGATCCACCAGCGGGGGTTGCCGGTGTGGTGCCGGCGGACCCAGTGGGAGGCCAGGCTCGACTTCCCGATTCCGCCCAGACCGTGAACGGCCTGCACGACGACCTCGCCGGGTGTCGCGAACGCTGCGTCCAGGAGGGTGAGGGCCTCGGCGCGGCCGACGAACAGCTTCGTGGCGGGCGCGTTGCACAACCCGGCGGGTGCCTGTACATCGGCGATCGGTCCGTACGCCTCCTGCGGCAGGACCATGCCGTTCTCGACGTAGAGGGTCACCGAGTCGATGATGTCCCGGCCTGCCGCTTGGGACCCCCGGTCGGCTTCCACCGCCGGTTGCGACGGTCCCTCGGTCGGCGACGGGCTCCCCTTACCGGTGGGTTGTCCCCAGCTCGGGAGCTTCACGCTCCCCTCCGGGCGGCCGACCCGTCGACGTCACCACCGGCGGCGATCGCCACGGCCAAGGTCCAACACGAAGCCCTCATGGCCCCATGTTCTTCCACCCGAGAGATCCAAGCCCCGGATTTGTCGAACTCAGGGCCGAGGACGGCCGCGGTTCAGTTCTGTACGTAGACGGACTGGTCGACGTAGCGGTCCTGTTCCAGGTTGTCGAGCATGAAGGCGGCGAGGTCGGCGCGGGAGATCTTGCCGAGGATGGATGCGCCTCGGTAGTCCCCGTGGCGGTAGGTGCCGGTCGCGGGGCCGTAGGTGAGGGTGGGCGGCTGGACGATCGTGAAGGTGAGGCCGGAGGCGCGTACGTATGCGTCCTGGCGCTCCTTGGCCCGGAAGCCGGTGCGTACGAGGAGGCGGACCGCGCCGACCACGCCGCGCATCCCGGGGCCGAGCCGGCGGCGGCTGATCGCGCTGGCGCCGAATCCCGTGAGCACCTCCACGCGCTCCACGCCGGTGTTGCGCATCGCCGCGAGTACGGCCCGGGTGCCCGTGTCGCAGACGGGGTCGCCGAGGGTGATGATCGCCGCTCCGGCTCCGGCGAGGGCCTTTCCCAGGGCCGGCGGGTCGTTGAGTTCGGCTACCGCGACCGTCAGATGCGGATGGCGGAGCTTGATGTGTGCGGGATCGCGGGTGACGGCGACGACCTCGTGGCCCCGGCGCAGGGCTTCGGGGACGAGTAAGGCGCCGACGCTGCCGCTGGCGCCGAAGACGGTGATCCTCATGGCTGTGCCTCCTTCAGGAAGAGGAGGGGGAGGACGGCAGGCTGGTGATGCCGAGTTGCAGGAGCATGGCGAGGATGTCCTCGACGAAGGTCCCCTCCGCGATCTTGCCTTCGTGGATGCGGTAGACCCCGACTCCGTTCCACTGGGCCGCCTTGCCCGTGGCGGGCATGCCCATGAACGGGCCCGTGTTCGTACCGCTGTTGGTGAACAGTGCGACGACGGTGTCGCCGTCGGCCAGGAACCGCTGGGGCTCCAGCCGCATGCCGGTGAACGCTCCGGCGGCGTTGGCCTCGGCGAACTTCCTGTAGTTCGCCAGGCCGTGGTACTCGCCGAGGCTGCCGCCGCGCCAGACCATGTCCTCGGTCCAGTACTGCTCCAGGGCGGACAGGTCGCCTCCGTTGACTACGTCGTCGAAGAAGCCCTGGACGACGGCGATGTTGTCCTGCGTGCTCATGGTGATGCTCCTAGCGGGGGAGGGGGTATGGGTCAGGCCGAGAGGCGGGTCGTGAACCAGGACGCGATGCGCTCGGCCACGGCGTGGCCGGTCCCGGGCGCCATGGTGTTGAAGCCGTGGACGCCGTCGGGCCAGACGTCCAGGTCGGCGTGGTTGCCGGCGGCCTGCCAGCGGGCGGCCATGAACAGGCTGTCGTCCAGGAGTGGATCGAGCGAGCCCACGGTGAAGAGGGCGGGCGGCAGGTCGTCCAGCTTCGCGAAGAGCGGGGAGAGGTACGGGTCACGGCGCTGTTCGGCGTCGAGACCGGGGAAGGCGTTGTCGAGGAAGCCGCGGAGCCAGTGCTCGGGCAGGACGGGGGTGGTGCGGTCGGCGAGACGCTGGCTGGGTGTGCCGCTGATGTCGTAGGCGCCGTAGAGGAGGCTGACCGCGGCGATGCGCTCGGCCACCTCGGGGTGCTCGTCGCGCAGCCGGAGCAGGGTCAGGGCCGCCAGGTGGCCGCCGGCCGAGGCGCCGTGCAGCAGGAGCCGGTCGGTGCCGAACTCGGCGGCGGCGTTCCGGGCCACCCATAGGGCGCCTGCCACGCAGTCGTCGACCGGGGCGGGTACGGGATGCTCGGGCGCCAGCCGGTAGTCGATGGAGACGGTCGCGACCTGCGCGTGCTCGGCGTAGTGGTCGTTGATCCAGTCGTCCTGCTGCGGCGTGCCGATGCACCAGCCGCCGCCGTGGATGCCGATCACGACGGCCTTCACCGGGCCCTCGGGCCGGATGATCCGCAGCGTGAGGTCCCCGCCCGGACCGGGGATGGTCCGCTCGCTCACCGCGTGCTTCAGGTCGGAGCTGGGTGCGAAGTCCGCGCTGCGGACGGCGGCCAGGCCTTCGGCGGTGGTGACATCGGGGTACTGCATGGATGCGGCGATCTGCTGGTTGACGGCGGCGAGTTCGGCCGCGTCCGGGTTCGGGACGAATCCGTCGGAGCTGGTGGCGGTGGTCATGGCGGTGCTCATGGCGCTGTCTCCTCTGGTGAAGCGCGGGCTGCGGGGTTCGGGGACGGGGCGGGGTCCGGGGCGGGTTCCGGGGCGGGGGCCGGCTTCAGATCCGTACCGCGGTCCGGATCCGGGGCGCATCAGGGACGGAAGGTGACTCCGGTGAGCCGTTCGCTCTCCGCCCACAGGCGGGCGCCCTGCTGCGGGTCGTCCGCGCCGCGGGGGAGCCTGGCCGGCTTCGGTGTGCCGGAGGTCTGGTCGCGGCCCGCCGGGCCGATGAACTGCCCGCTCGTGACGCCGGGGGCGGTGGCGGCGTACAGCGACGGCCACGCGGCGCCCTCGGCGGAGCCCATCAGCAGACGCTCGGCGATCGGGGTGAACACCCTGGCCAGGGGGCCGGCGCCGTGCTGCTGGAGGTTGGTCATCGCGGCCCCCGGGTGGACCACCAGCGCCTTGAGGGGGGTACCGGCGGTGCGCCGGGCGAGTTCGAGGGTGTAGACGACGTTGGCGCGCTTGGACTTGGCGTAGGCGCCCATCCCGCGGTAACGCTTCTCGCTCATCAGGTCGTCGAGCCGGCCCAGGGGCCAGCGCGCGGCGATCGCGCTGACCGTGATCACGCGGGGGTCCGGGGAGCGGAGCACGGCCGGCCACAGCTGTGCGTCGAAGGCGAAGTGGCCGAGGTGATTGGTGCCGAAGGTCATCTCGAACCCGTCGCGCGTGCTCTGGCGGGTGGGCAGGTTCATCACCCCGGCGTTGTTGAACAGCAGGTCGATCGTCTCGGTCTCGGCGATGCGGGCGGCCGCGTCCCGGATCGAGCCGAGGTCCGACAGGTCGACCACCAGGGTGTCGGCCTCGGCCTTCGGCGCTACGGCGAGCACCTCGCGCACGGCTCCGTCCAGGTTGGCCCGGCTGCGGCCGGCGAGGATGATCCGCGCGCCACGTGCCGCGAGCGTGCGTGCGGTCCGGAGCCCGATACCGCTGTTGCCGCCCGTGATCAGGGCCGTACGTCCTGCCTGGTCGGGGATCGAATCCAGGGTCCAGTGACTCATCGTAACCGCGCTCCCTTACTGAATGAACCTTCAATAGCGATGGTGCGCGCAGGGCGGACCTTTGTCAAATGAACGTTCATTAAGTACATTGGATGGATGCGTACCCGGGATCCCGAAGCCAAGAAGCAGCTGCTCTTCGAGGCCGCACTGGCGGAGTTCGCCGAGTTCGGCCGTGCGGGAGCGCGGATCGACCGGATGGCCAAACGTGCGGGCATCAGCCCGGGCCTGGTGTACTCGTTCTACGAGGGCAAGGCCGAACTGTTCGACGCGGTCTTCGACCAGATCGTCGACATGATCCTCGCGTCCGTACCGATCGACGCGGACGACCTGCCGGCGTACGCGGGCAGCCTGCACGACGCCGGCCGGGCGCATCCCGACGTCATGCGGTTCATCAGGTGGTACTACCTCGAACTCGGCGAGTCCTCGCAACGCGCCGTCGTGGCCGCCTCCATGGCCGAGAAGGTCGCGGCGATCACCGAGGCGCAGCAGCGCGGCACGGTGACTTCGGCACGGACCGCCGCCCAGATCCTCGCCCTCGTGCTGACCTTGGCGAACATGTGGCACCTGCCCGGGGAAGACGTGGCGGGCCTGGTTCCCGAACCGGACCGGCGCTCCCTGGTGACCTCCGCGGTCGCGGCCCTGGTCGCACCCTGACCCTCGGCCAACGGATGGCCGAATCCGAAGCAGGGCGTACCCGCGTCCTGACCGGCACCGGAAGGTGGCGAGGCTTGATTTCAGCCCGAGGTGGCCGTCGGTAGGGGCTCGGTGAAAGCCGCCCGCCACTGCGGGCGCGGGTCGGCGCCCAGGCTCGTCCAGTACTCCGTCCCGCGGACGATCCGGCCGTCGCGGACGGTCCAGAACGACGCCGCACGGAACACCCCGAGGCCCTCGTGCGGTACTTCCACCTCGGAGGCGACCTCGTCACCGGCGGCGACGATCCGCAGCACGCGGATCGACCAGCCCTCCGGATACTCACGGTTCACCGCGAGGTAGTTCTCGGCGCCCACGATGCGTTCACCGCTGACCGGCCACTCGACGACCGCGTCCTCGGCGACCAGCAGGGCCACGCCGTCCCGGTCCCGCGCCTGGATCCGGTCCCACAGCGCCTCTACGACCCTCGACGGCTCCATGCGTCCCACCCTGCCAGAAGGCCCGGAGAGAGAGGGGCCGGTCAGAGCAGGAGGCCGAGGGCGGTGGCCAGCATGACTGCGGCCGTCGCGGCGTGGACGCCGTAGGCGGTGGCCTTCGGCCCGCCGCTGCGGAGCACGATCAGCGTGTCGGCGACCGGCATCACCGCGAAGGTCAGTACGTACCAGCCCAGCACCGACGTCGGCGCGACGAGCATCAGTACGAAGATGAAGGCCCCGCACACGATCTCGCGCGCCCCCTTCACGTGCAGCCAGGACCGGAAGGCGGGGTCGTCGACCGGGGTGTCGGGAATGCCGAAACCGGTGGCGTTCCGCGGCTTCGCGAAGACCATCGCGCCCATGGCGATGAGGGCCGCGCCGAGCAGGCCGGCGAGAACGGTGGCGAGGGTGGTGAGCATCGGAAGTCCTGTTCGTCTACGCGGTGGGTTGTTGGCGGAGTCGGGTGGTGGTCAGGGGACGAGGACGATGCGGCCGCGTACGCCGCCCTTGGCCATGGCCTCGTAGGCGTCGGCCGCTTCGGCGAGCGGGGTGACGGCGTGGACTCGGGTCGGGAGTTCGCCCGTCGCCGCCCGTTCGAGCAGGCGGGCGAGGAGCGGGCCGTCGGGGCGGGCGAAGAGGACCTCGACGGCGATGCCGCGCTCCTCGGGAAGCCGGAACGCGGGCTGCACGCCGACGAATCGGCCGCCGTCGCGCACCGCCCGCAGGGCGGGCTCCTGCAGGGCTCCGGCGTCGGCGACGGCGTCCCAGCCCTGCCCGGGGCCGGTGGCGAACTCGCCGCCGAGGCCCCGTACGAACGGCTCGTCGGCCGGGCGGGCCAGCCCGGTCACCTGCCAGCCGCTGTCCCGGGCGAGTACGGCCACGTACGCCCCCACCGCGCCGGCCGCGCCGGTCACCAGCAGGCGCCGGGACCCGGCGGGCGCCTCGCCGAGGAGGGCGACGAGCTGGGCCGCGGCGGTGGCGTTGAGCGGCACCACGGCCGCTTCGACCAGGTCCAGGGCGTCCGGTACGACGGCGACCTTCGCGGCGGAGACCAGGAGGTGTTCGGCATGGGATCCGTGGTCGCGGTCGAAACCGTCGAGGAACCCGGCGACCCGCGTGCCGACCGGCAGCTCGACGCCCGGACCGGCGGCGTCGACCGTACCGGCGAAGTCCCAGCCGAGCCCGGTGTGCTGAGGCTGATCGACCAGGCCCAGCCGGTGGAAGACACCCCCGGCCACGCCCAGGTCCACCGGGTTGACCGCCGCGGCGGCGACCTCGACCCGGATCTGCCCGGCCCCCGGCTCGGGCAGCGGGACCTCTACGGTCTCGATCGACCGGGGTCCGGAGGGGACGCGGACCACGGCCCGCCGTGACGTTCGGAGCGTTCGGAACGGTCGGGACGTCATGTGCTGCGTCATCAACTTCTCCTTGGTAGTGGCCCCGTCAGCTGGCCTTGCCATCGCTGGGGCGTGTCACCACCATGGGGGAACCTGCTTCCCGGCAGGAAGAAGGCACCTGGAAGTGCCTAAGTGACCGAGCGGAGAGGCGAGTTATGCCGACCACGACCGCATCCGAGCGGCGGGCCGCAGCCAAGGCGGAGTACGACGCGTTCTTCGCGCAATGCCCCAGCCGCCAGCTCCTGGAGCGGATCTCCGACAAGTGGGTCGCCCTCGTGCTCGCCGCGCTGGGCGGGGACGGCCCCGGGACCACCCCGGGAGACGAGCCGCGGCCCATGCGCTTCTCCGAGCTGCAACGCCGGATCTCGGGCGTGAGCCAGAAGATGCTGACGCAGACGCTGCGCGCACTGGAGCGCGACGGGATGGTGACCAGGACCGTGACCCCCACGGTGCCCGTCACCGTCAGCTACGAGCTGACCGGCCTCGGCCGCTCGCTCCAGGGCCTCATGCAGGGGATCAAGGCATGGGCGGAGGGCCACATGGAAGAGGTCCTCACCCATCGCGGCGGCTACGACCACGGGCAGGGCGACACCGCCGACTGACGTGTGGTGAGTGGAAGTTCAGCCGCGGCGGGCGGAGTTCAGGCGGGCCGCCTGGCGGGTCAGGTGGTCGCGCTCCGCGAGGTTGGGGGCCCGGTGGGCCGCCTCGGCGTACAGGCGGGCCGCCGTGACCGGGTCGCCGTCGCGCTCGTGGAGGTACGCGGCCACCGCGGTGTGGCGGGGGAGCGTCTCGTCCAGCTCCGCCAGCGCCGCCAGGCCCGCGCGCGGGCCGTCCGCCTCGCCGACCGCCACCGCCCGGTTCAGGCGGGCGATCGGGCTGTCGGTCAGGCGGACCAGCTCGTCGTACCACTCCACGATCTGCACCCAGTCCGTCTCCTCGGTGCTCTGCGCGTCGGCATGGAGCGCCGCGATGGCGGCCTGCGCCTGGAACTCCCCCAACCGGTCGCGGGCGAGGGCGGGATGCAGGATGCCGATGCCCTCGGCGATCAGCCGCGTGTCCCAGCGGCCGCGGTCCTGCTCGGCGAGCGGGACCAGACTGCCGTCGGGGGCGGTCCGGGTCGCGCGCCGGCCGTGGTGGATCAGCATCAGGGCGAGGAGCCCCGACACCTCGGGATGGTCGATCGAGGCCGCCAGGCCGCGGGTGAGGCGGATGGCCTCGGCGGCGAGGTCCACGTCGCCGGAATAGCCCTCGTTGAAGACCAGGTAGAGCACGCGCAGGACCGTACCGACGTCGCCCGGACGGTCGAGGCGGACGTCGGAGACGGTGCGCTTGGCCCGGCTGATGCGCTGCGCCATCGTCGCCTCGGGGACGAGGTAGGCCGCGGCGATCTGGCGCGTCGTGAGCCCGCCGACCGCGCGCAGGGTGAGCGCGACGGCGGAGGACGGGCTCAGGGACGGGTGGGCGCACAGGAAGTAGAGCTGGAGCGTGTCGTCCACCGCGGGCGCGGGGCCCGGTACGGGCTCCTCCTCCACCCGGTCCTCGCGCCGGCGGCGGGCGGTGTCCGCCCGCGTCGCGTCGAGGAACCGGCGCCAGGCCACGGTGACCAGCCAGGCCTTCGGCTCCCGGGGAGGGTCCTCGGGCCAGCCGCGCACCGCCTCCAGCAGGGCCTCCTGGACGGCGTCCTCGGCCGCCGCGAAATCTGCTCCGCGGCGGACGAGGATTCCGAGGACCTGCGGGGTGAGGCTCCTGAGCAGGGCCTCGTCCATGTCAGTGGCACTCGGGGACGGTCGGGGGCGCGGCCAGGAACGGGCGCAGCTCCAGCCACTCGTGGATCGGCTTGCCACCCGCACCGGGGGCCGCCGACAGCTCCCCGGCCAGCTCGACGGCGCGCTCGTAGCCGTCCACGTCGATCACCATCCAGCCGGCGATCAGGTCCTTGGTCTCGGCGAAGGGGCCGTCGGTGACCGGCGGGCGGCCCTCGCCGTCGTAGCGGACCCAGGTGCCCTCGGGGGCGAGCGCCTGACCGTCGACGAACTCGCCGGTGCCCTCCAGCTTGGCCGCGAAATCGTGCATGTACTGGATGTGGGCCGTGATCTCCTCCGGCGTCCACTCGCTCATCGGGACGTCGTTGGCGCAGGCAGGGGCACCGCGGTAGTGCTTCAGAAGCAGGTACTTGGCCATGATGGTCTCCTCCGTGCGGTGCGGCCATTGTGGCCGCTTCCACAGAGGAGACGGAGCGGGGCGCGGGTTCTCGACATCGCCGCCGAAGTTTTTTCCACGGATTTTCCGCGGATTTTCCGCGGAGTTCCGACGGGACTGCCGGGGGCCCGGACCGGGCGGTCGTGCCACCCGGTCCGGGCCGTGGATTCAGCGGTTCACCTGGCCGAACCAGCTGCTGTAACCGTTGCCATTGCCGTGCCCGTTGCCGTGCCCGTTCCCGTGCCCGTTCCCGTGGCCGCTGCCGTAGCCGTACCAGTAGGTGTGGCAGTGCCACCGGCCCCAGCTCTGGTGGTGGCCGTGCTGGGTCCAATGGCAGTAACGGACGCGGTAGCCGTCGCCACCGCCATCGCGCTGACCCTCGTGACCGGACGCCATCGCGGTGACGCCGGCGACGGGGCCGGCCTGCGGCGCCGCCGCCGGTGCGGCGAAGGCCTGGGAGGGAAGCAGCGCTCCTGCCGCGGCCAGGGCGGCCGAGGCGATGAGTACGGCAATGCGTCTTCGGCAGGGTCCGCGGGGTACGCGGGGTGTGTCGGTCATGAGGATCCACCTCCGGCGAGCAGACAGGGACAGGAACGGAGGAGGCGGGGGTCGCCTGCTCTACGCGATCACCGCCCTCGCTCCCCTCACTGAACCCCGGGCCGCCGCCCGCCGTCATGCCCCTGATGTTCGGGGCTTGACGGGCGGCGCGTCCTGCGCTTTGTCCCGCCAGCGGACGAAGAGGCTCTCCGCGTCGCCGCTGTACGACCACGGGATCCGCGTGGCCCGGTTGTCCAGCAGGGCGAAGACGCCGGCCGCCCGGTCCTCCATGCCCGCGTGGACCAGACCGTGGGCCAGATGGTTCAGATCGGCGACGTCCTGGGCGTACGCGACCGTCCGCCGGGCGATCCAGGTGTCCAGCGCGTGGCGCAGGTCCCAGCGCGCCCGGTCTCCGCTCCAGTGGTAGGCCAGCCCGATCGCCGTACGCCCCTCCGCCTCCGTCTGGTGCCGGTACTGCTCCGCCCGCGCCACCTGCGGCAGCACCGCGAGCGGTGAACCGGGCGGGGCGTAAGCGGCCACGTCCCAGGCGAAGTTGTTGGCCTCGCCGTTCGAACCGTGCCAGCGCGGGGAGAGGTAGCGCAGCGCCTGGTGGTGGGCCTCCCGGTGAAAGGGGTCGCGGGCGCGGAGCTCCTTCCACCAGTGGCCCATGTTCGGGTCGCCGCGGTCGTACAGCCGGGCGAGCGTCACGAGGGAGACGTACGGGTACGGGTCCTCCGGCGCCAGATCGGCCGCCCGCAGACACAGGCCCGCCACCTGGTCCAGGCTGTCGTTCGCGGGCATCGCCCCGCTGCGCGCCGCGGCGAACGTCCGCATCACCTCGGTCTCCGCGCGCAGCACGGCCGCGTCCGGATCGGTGGGGTCGGCGGCGTACCAGACGTCCACGGTGCGCCGGCTCGCCGCCGCGTCCGCGAGCAGCCGGATGCGGTGCGCCCGCCGGTCCCAGTCGTCGCGGGGGTGCTCCGCCAGCAGGTCCCGGGCCCCTTCCCAGCGGCCCATCACCATGTCCTGGCGGCACTGCTCCAGGCTCCGGTCGCCGTACGCCTGGTCGTAGACCGGTGCTCCGGAACGGCGGCGGCGCGGCCAGGGTGCCATGGACTGTCCTCGGATCGGTGGGGGGACGGCGCGGGTGGGACGGACGGCGCCGGTGGGAGGGGCGGCGCCGTCGGGCTCCGGGTGGCGCCGTCGGGCTCAGGGTGGTGCCGTCAGAAGTCGGTGAGCACGTCGTCCCGCCGTTCGGCCGCCGCGAGACCCGGTCCGGGGACCGGCCCGGAGCCCTGTTCCCCGTAGAAGGCGTCCTGTTCGGGATCCAGCGGCCTGGGCCTGAAGTACGAGACCCCCCGCAGCCGGGAGACGGTCATCGGGACCAGGCCCAGCGCGAGCGCCCCGAGGCCGATGGTGAGGGCGCTGCCTGTCAGTTGCGGAACCGACATGGCGAAGATCCAGATCATGAACAGGGCCCCGCCGAGCGGCCACAGCCCGACGAAGAGGAAGGTGCCCACGGACCGGAACAGCACCTTGCGGTGGGCGACCACGGCCGCCAGGCCGGCGAGGGCGTAGTAGAAGGCGATGTGCAGGCCGATGCCGCTGACCGCGTCCCGTACGAACTGCGTGCCGGAGCCGGCCGTGACGGAGACGGCGACGAGGAGCAGCGCGACGGCCGCCACCGTGGCGGTGGCGACGGAGGGCGTCTGCCAGTCGCGGTGGATGCGGCCGAACGCGGCGGGCACGGTGCGGTCGCGGCCCATGGCGAAGAGGGTGCGGGTCGCCTGGAGGAGGCTGGTCTCCAGGGTGGCGATCGTGGACAGCACGACGGCGAGGACGAGCAGCCGGCCGCCCCAGCCCGGCCAGACGGCGTCGCCGAGCACGGAGAGGAAGCCGTCGGGGTCGGCCCGTACCGCGTCCGCGCCGATCAGGATGTTGGTGGCGACGGTGAAGACGAGGAAGACCGCGAACGACAGCGCGACTCCGATCAGTCCGCCGAGGCCGAAGGAGCGGCGGCTGGTGCGGGTCTCCTCGTTGAGGTTGCTGGAGACGTCCCAGCCCCAGTAACTGACGCCCGCGATCAGCGCGCCCGCGACGAAGCTGTGCGAGGCGTCGAAGTGCCCGAAGCCGAACCAGGAGAGCGAGAACTCCGCCGCGTTCCCGTCCTTGGCCAGGGCGGCGACGGCGAAGGCCAGCAGCAGCACGAGCTGGACGCCGGTGAGGATCCGCCGGGTGTACGGGCTGATCCTGGCCCCCTGCGCCACCACGCCCGCCATGAGCAGGAACCAGCCGGCGCCGACGGCCGTGGCCAGCCCGGTGTTCGCGGCCAGGTCCGGGCTGACGAGGGCGAGGGTGGCGCTGCCGGCCGGGAGGGTCGCCGATACGAGGAAGGCCGTCGCGGCGACGACCAGGGCCCAGCCGCTCAGGAAGCCGAGGAAGGGGTGCAGGGTGCGCGCCACCCAGGCGTAGCTCGCCCCGGCGTTGACGTCGAGGCGGCCCAGGTGCCGGAAGGCCAGCGCGATGCCGATCATCGGTATCGCGCAGTACAGGAGCACCGCCGGGCTCGCGACGCCGACGGCGGTGATGAGCGTCGGGATCGTCGCGGCGACGGTGTACGCCGGGCCGCAGCCCGCGACCGCCAGGACGACGGAGTCGAACGTGCCCAGCGTGCCGGCCCGCAGGCCGCCCCCGTCGGTGCCGGCCCTTTTGCTCACCACTGGCTGTGCCCTTCTGAGCCGCGATCCGCGTTCCGCGTTCAAGGGCTAGATCTTGCCCGCGGTGACGTGGGGGACACAAGGGCTGTGGTTCGGTTTCTTTTGTTCAACTGCCTGTTGATGGCGGGGATTCGCGCTCTGGGGGGACCGGTGCTGCGGATTTCGTTGGAAACGACTTCGGTGCGCAGCGGGCCGGTTGGCCTCGATGCGCACCGAAGGAGAGGGGTGGGGCTGGGTCAGCAGGTGGGGATGCGGTTCAGGTTCGCTGCGTAGCGGGCGGCGATCCAGCCGCGTCCGTCGGCGAGCTTGTACCAGATGGCGTTGCCGTCGACCTCGGTGCCGTTGGTCTTGCACAGCACCTGGACCTCGGCGCCGTACTTGACCACGCCGGCCTTCTTGTACTGGGTGCCGGGGCCGGTGCGGACGTGCAGCTTGTCGCTGACGATGCGGGCCGTCGGCTTGCCGGGCTTGTCGCCCTTGCCGCCGTGGTCCTTGCCGTGGTCCTTGCCGTGGTCCTTACCGCCGTGGTCCTTGCCACCGTGGTCGTTGCCGCACTTGCACGTGCCGGGCTTGCCCTGGTCGCCCTTCGGGCCCTTCGGACCCTGCTCGCCCTTGGGTCCGCCCGGTCCGCGCTCGCCCTTCGGCCCCTTCGGACCCTGCTCGCCCTTCGGGCCGCCGGGGCCGCGGTTGCCCTTCGGGCCCTGCTCGCCCTTCGGTCCGCCCGGTCCGCGGGCTCCCGTCGGTCCGGCCGGGCCGGGGTTCCCGAGGTCGCCCCTGTCACCCCTGTCACCCTTGTCGCCCTTTTCACCCTGGTCGCCCTTGGGGCCGCCGGCCGGGCCGGTGTCGCCCTTGGGGCCCTGGGGTCCGCCCGGTCCGGGAATGCCGGCCGGTCCCGTCGGTCCGGTGTCGCCGTTGTTGCCCGCGTCGCCCTTCGGGCCCGCGGGGCCGGTGTCGCCCTTCGGACCGCCCGCCGGGCCGGTGTCGCCCTTCGGGCCGGGTGCGCCCGTCTCGCCCTTCGGACCCTGGGGGCCTCCGGCCGGGCCCTGGTCGCCCTTCGGACCCGTGGGGCCGGTGTCGCCCTTCGGACCCGTGGGGCCGGTGTCGCCCTTCGGGCCCTGGTGGCCCTTGTCGCCCTTCGGCCCGTGGTCGCCCTTCTCGCCGCGGTCACCCTTCTCACCGCGGTCGCCGCGGTCCCCGCGCTCGCCCTTCTCGCCCCGCTCGCCCTGGTCACCCTTGTCGCCCTTGGGGCCGGGGTGGCCCGGCTTGCCGTGGTGACCGGGCTGTCCGTCGTGGCCCGGCTTCCCGTCGTGTCCGTCGTGCCCGTCGTCGCCCTTGGGGCCCGTCACCGGGGTGGACACCGCGTACAGACCGGGCGCGGAGCCGTCGGCGGCCCACTCGCCCCCGTCCAGGGTCGTCCCCTCGGGAGCGTCCGCGTCCACCCGTACGAGTACGCCCAGCCGGGTGCCGCTCTCCGCCGGGAAGGCGAAGCCCGCGCGGGTGCCCGCGTCGCAGGTCAGCTGGCGGGCGTTGCCCGAGAGGGTGCAGGGCGCGCCCGCACGGTCGCCGTTCCAGTAGAAGCGGGCCTCGGGGAAGGTCGTCCGCTCCGGCGCGGTGATCCGGAAACTGCTGCTGAGTGCCGGATCGCCGCCGGTCTCCGCCACGATCACCACACGGCCGGTCTTTCCGGCGGCGATCGAGGGGACGTACGGCTGGGAGAACCGGATGTGCGGCGAGCCGGCGGCGAAAGCCGGCACGGCCGGCAGCAGGCAGGTCGCGGTGACGGCCGCGACGACCAGGGCGGCCGACGTGCAGCGGGAAGCAGACAAGGGTGTTTCCTCCGCGAGGAAAAGCAACGGAACCGGAGGGCGACCGCCGAATGCGGTCTTCCGGTGGACAAAAGTCCCAACACCAGTTAAAAGCTGACAATGCGACCCGGTTGTGTACGACGCGTAACCGATCACTCGGCAGCCGCGTGAATCCCTCCGTCCGCCCGCACCAGGACGTACGCCGCCTCGCGCGCCCGCACCGCCGCCCCCGGGCCCGGCTCCAGGGCCGCGACCACCGTCGCCCCCTCGACCAGCAGCAGGAGCTGCTCCGCCAGGCCCTCCCGGCCCGGACCGGCGATGCCGGCCAGCAGCGCCCGTAGCTCCGCCTTGTGGCGCCGTACGACGTCCAGCACTCCGGCGGGACCCGCGCCCAGCTCCCCGTACGCGTTCAGGAACGCACAGCCCCGGAAGTCCGGCTCCGAGAACCACCGCGCGAGCCACTCGAAGACCGCCCCGACCGGATCGGCCCGCCCGGCGGCGGCCGCTGCGCCCAGGCTCGCCATCCAGCGTCGGTCGCGGCGCTCCAGATAGGCGGTGACCAGGGATTCCTTGGCCGGGTAGAGGCGGTAGAGCCGCTTGAGCGGGATACCCGACTGCGCGCGGATGCGGTCCATGCCCACGGCCTGGATGCCTTCGGCGTAGAACAGCGCCTCCGCGGCGTCCAGCAGGCGGGTGCGGGCCTCTTCGTCGTTCATCGGGGCGGCGGGCATGCAAGCAGCGTAGACCAGAATCCCTTGCGCCGAGAACGCCCGTTCTCTAGGGTGGGAGGCACGCAGAGAACGGTCGTTCTCCCTATGGCCCACCCGCTCGCCCGCCCGCTCGCCCGCCCAGCCGAGAGGTCCCCACCATGACAGTCACCGGTTCCGCCGCTGGTTCCGTGCGGCCGCCCCTGCCGCCCTTCACCGAGGAGTCCGCCCGCGCCAAGGTGCAGGCCGCCGAGGACGCCTGGAACAGCCGCGACCCCGAACGCGTCGCCCTCGCCTACACCGAGGACTCCGCCTGGCGGAACCGCGACCGCTTCCTGAACGGGCGCGCCGAGATCCGCGCCTTCCTCGCCGACAAGTGGGACCGGGAACTGGAGTACCGGCTGCGCAAGGAGCTGTGGGCCTACACCGACAACCGCATCTCGGTGCGCTTCGAGTACGAATGGCACGACGCGAACGGCCAGTGGTGGCGCAGCCACGGCAACGAGCAGTGGGAGTTCGACTCCGCGGGCCTGATGCGCCGCCGCGAGGCCAGCATCAACGACATCCCGATCGAGGAAGCGGACCGCCGCCTCTGAGCCGACTCCACTCGACGGGCGACTACACTCCGTAACCCTCCCTCCAGGCCGCGGAGTTATGCTGAGGGCAACCCCTGAGGAGGCAACGTGACCGAGCGCAAACCGCCTGGCGTCAGCTTCGAATCCTTCGTGGACCGCCAGATCAGGCAGGCCGGGGAACGTGGCGACTTCGCGGAACTGCCCGGCTTCGGCAAGCCGCTGGCCTCGCTCGACGCCCCGTACGACGAGCTGTGGTGGGTCAAGGGCAAACTGCACCGCGAGGGCTTCGCCGTCCTCCCGCCGGCGCTCGCGCTGCGCAAGGAGGCGGAGGACGTCCGGGAGGCCCTCCAGACCGCCCGCACCGAACGCCAGGTCCGCGCCCTCCTCACGGAAATCAACGACAAGATCCGCGAGGCCCTCCGCCGCCCCCCGCCGGGCCCCCCGCTGAACCTCAAGGAATTCGACGTAGAAGCCGAACTCACCCAGTGGCGGGAGTCCCGGGAGTCCCGGGACAGCGTCGGCCCGGCCGGGTCCTAGCAGTAGCCGTCCACCCTGGCGCCGGCTCGCGCGAGGTTGCGCCAGGGGTGTTCTGCTCCGTCGGAGGCGGCGGACCGTAGGAGCTCAAGGATCGTGCACCCCGGGTAGCCCCGAAAACTCGCGTAGGCGCCCCGGTAGTAGCAGCTCCAGTAGCTCACCACCCGCCGTTGAGTGCGCGCGAAGAAGGCAGGGTTGTCCACGAGGAACTGCCCGTAGGCGAGGTGGCCGCAGGTGCCGGGCGTGGCGAGATCGCGGAGCTCGTCGCAGATGACGACCAGGATCTCCAGGACGTACTCGCCCACCAGCTGCACGACGAAGGGGACGACCCACGGGTCCGTGGAACCGACGACCTTCTCCAGGTGGCGCTGCCTGACTATGCCGTCGCAGTGCCTTGAGTACAGGCAGTGCAGAAGCTGTTGTTGGCGCGACGAAAGCGACGCCACCCTGTCCGTCGACGGCTCGTTGTTGTAGAGGCGCCCGGGGATCAAAACCTGCCGGCCCTCGACAGTGACCGAGAACGAGGCTTGCGGCTGGAGCCGAGAACCAGGCATAACTGCCAGGACGGCCTCAGCATCGCTTGCAAGCTCGGCTGGAAACGCCGTGATCAGTGGATTGCTGCGGTCGGAAAGCGGCTGCACGAGCCGAGCATATGCGGATGCCTCGGCCCGGTGGCCGGC
Source organism: Streptomyces sp. NPDC058401 (assembly GCF_042722885.1). Taxonomy (NCBI): domain Bacteria; kingdom Bacillati; phylum Actinomycetota; class Actinomycetes; order Kitasatosporales; family Streptomycetaceae; genus Streptomyces; species Streptomyces sp. NPDC058401. The sequence goes on along the minus strand of NZ_JBHXKA010000012.1, from coordinate 32,569 downwards.
ATTAACGGCCCCGCCGGCCGGCGCGGGCGACCCGGGCCCGGGGTCAGCGGGCTGCGCCGATGACGTTGCGGGCCGCGAGGCGGAAGTCCTTCGAGGACGACGACTTCGCCGGCGCGGTGCACCTCGCGGGCCAGAGCGACGAAGCGGCCCGTCTTCTCGTCGACGTCGGTGAGGTCGGGCTGGTCCGAACGCAGCGCGGCGAGGACGGCGTCCATGGCGATGTCGCGGTCGTGGAAGGCGCCGAGATAGCCGGCGTACGCGTCGCGGCGATGCTGGCGGCTCCACTGGGCGTGCTGGGACCGTGCCTGGGCACGGACGTTGACGGCAAGTCCTGAGTCCATGGGCCCCATCTGCCGTTCCTGCCGTTCATCCCGTACGAGCAGTGTTCGAGAGCAGCGGACGCCGAACGGCGAGCTACGGCGAGCTACGGCGCGTCCGCGGCGGCCCGGTCGGACTCGCTGCGCAGGACGCAGAACTCGTTCCCCTCGGGGTCGGCGAGGACCGCCCAGCCCGAACCGTCGGGGTTGCGGTGATCGCCGACGAGAGCGGCGCCGAGGCCCAGGAGCCGGTCCACTTCCTCCTCCCGCGAGGTCTCGGGGCGCAGGCACAGGTGGATCCGGTTCTTGACCGTCTTCGCCTCGGGGACCTGGTTGAAGTACAGCACCGGGCCCTCCGCCAGCGGCACTTGAGCATCCCGGACACCCGGCCGCGCCCCCGGAGGAAGCGGACGCCCGGTCACCCGACTCCAGAACAGGGCCAACGCATAAGCGTCCGCACAGTCGATCGCCACGTTCTGCACTACCGAAACCATGGCCCGAGTCTTCCCGATCCCCCCACCGAACGCCACGCAGCACGACCGGACCGGCCGGGACCGGACCGGCCTGAGCTGCGTCGGATGACGTACTTCCACGAGGACCTGACCCAGCACGCGCGGTACATCCACGGGGACGAGTACGGGCCGACGCCGCCGTGCGGCAGCCTCTACGCCTACGGCCCGACCTGGGACGCCACCGCCGCCGCCCTGAAATCCAGAGCCGACACCCTGGAAGCCCGCCAGGCACACCGCAATCGCGTTGACCATCCTGCCAGGCAGTGCTTGAGTCGGCGCGTGGACAGCATTTCCGGCAACCGGCGGTTCTGGAACCAGATCAGCAGCGCCTACCAGCACGAGCACGACCCGCAGATCGGTGCAACGCCCCGGCTGTGGGGCACGTACGCCATCCCCGACGCACACCTGCACGCCCTGGGCGACGTCACCGGCAAGCGCGTCCTCGAACTCGGCTGCGGCGCCGGCCAGTGGTCCAGGGCGCTCGCCGCCGAGGGCGCCACCGTGGTCGGGCTCGACCTGTCCGAAGCCCAGCTCGCCGCGGCAGCCCGCGCGATGGGAACGGCCCGCTACCCGCTGGTGCAAGGCGCCGCCGAACAGCTCCCGTTCGCCGCCGACAGCTTCGACCTGGTGTTCTGCGACTACGGCGGGCTCAGCTGGGCGCCCCCGCACCTGGCCGTCCCGCAGGCCGCACGCGTCCTGCGCCGCGGCGGCCGCCTGGTGTTCAACGTCGCCAGCCCCTGGTTCGAAGCCTGCTACGACGAAGCCACCGGCCGCACCACCACGACCCTGCACCAGGACTACTTCGGGCTGAACACCATCACCGAAGACGAAGGCGCGACCAGCTATCAGCTCACCTACGGCGACTGGATCAGGGTCCTACGCGGCGCAGGCCTCGTCATCGACGACCTCATCGAGCCCCGCCCCGCCCCCGGAACCCCCAACGGCTACAACCGAACCGACCCACCGGACTGGGCACACCACTGGCCGGCAGAAACCCTCTGGGTAACCCACAAACCGTAAGCACCGCCGCACCGATACCCCGGCATCCGCATCGGCCTCGGCACGGTTGCCCAGGGCCCTGCACCGCCTTTCCCACGTCATGCGTGGCCGCCCCGATGCGTGTCAGCGGGTGGTCCAGCCGCCGTCGAGGATGAGGTTGGCGCCGGTCATGTTGGAGGACATGTCCGAGGCCAGGAAGAGGGCTGCGGAGGCCACCTCGTCCGGGCGGCCCAGGCGGCCCAGGAGGGTGCGGGACTCGAAGTCCGCGCGCATGGCTTTCGGGTCGGGGCTGGAGAGGAAGACCGACTCCAGGAGGTCCGTCGAAATGGGGCCCGGGGACAGGGCGTTGATGCGGATGCCGGCCTTCGCGTGGTCGATGGCCGTTGCCTTGGTCAGCTGGATCACCCCGCCCTTGGAGGCGCAGTACGCTGCCACCCCCGCGTCGCCGACCACGCCGAGTTCGGACGCCAGATTGACGATGACCCCGCCGCCGCCCGCGGCCATGGCCGGGACGGCGTGCTTGGAGCAGAGGAACACCCCGCGCATGTTCACCGACATCAGCCGGTCCCATTCCTCGACGGTGGTGTCGAGGATGGTCTTGGCGAACTCGATCCCGGCGTTGTTGACCAGGACGTCCACCCCGCCGTGGTCCGCGACGGTGTGCGCGATCAGGGCGGCGACCTCGGTTTCCTCGCTCACGTCCGTGCGGACGAAGCAGCCGCCGAGTTCCAGGGCCTCCCGCGTCGCGTCCAGGACGTCCGCGAGGACGACGTGCGCGCCCTCCTTCGCGAAGCGCTCCGCGATGGCGAGTCCGAGGCCCTGCTTGGCCCCGGTGACGACGGCGGTCTTTCCGGCGAGCAGCATGCCGGCCAGCGTACTGAAGGCCGGGTGTGGGGATGTCAGGTTCTGCTTGCCCTCAGTGCGGTCAGGGCCTCGGTGACGCGGTCCGTCTGGTGGGTGGCGCCGCGGAGGTTCGGGTGGAGGACGGTGCAGGCCTCGCCGCGGGCGGGGATGGAGCGGCAGAGTTCGGAGGGCGGGTCGCTCTGCTCGCCGGGCCCGGTCAGGCTGTCCTTGATCCCGTACATCCAGCGCTGCTCGGCGCCCGCGCACACCCCGTGCCCGGTGCTGGAGGAGTACGTGTCCACGTACACCGCGCCGCTGCGGCGGGCCTGCTCCCGCAGGAGGGTGTTGAGCCGGCGCTCCACGGAGTCGAGCCAGGGCATGTCGCCCTTGGCGACGGTTCCGAGCTGGTGCCAGGACCCCCAGCCGCAGCCCGCGGAGCTGTCGACGACGGCCGGGTACCCGACGACCGCCACCCCGGCGTGCGGGGCGCGCGTGCGGATCTCCTTCAGCAGGGCCGTGAAGTCGGTCTCCAGCGCGGTGAACCGGGCGTCGAGCCCCGCGGCGCCCCCGCCCCGCGCGTAGTGGTCGGTGCACGGGGTGCCCGTACCGAAGGAGGCCAGGCCCCGCTTCACGCAGGTCTCGACGATCTCGGAGAAGCCCACGGAGTTGCCGCCCGCCCCGACCGTCACGAGATCGGCGGTTGTCGTAACGGCCCCGATCTGCGCCGGCTTCGGGGCCCATCCGCCCGGTGGGGGCACGGACGGTGGCCCCTTCAGCTCGGACTGCGGGCCCAGCAGCCCCGCTCTGACCTCCGCGGCGGAGCAGGTGACATCGGTGAGCTTCAGCTTCAGCCGCCGCGCGGCCTGGTGCGGATAGTCCTGCTCGGAGCGGCCGCATCCGTCGGTGTTCCAGGGCCGCACGAAGGAGGCGGCGCTGTAGGAGTCCCCGAGGGCGACGTAGGAGAGAGGAGCGGGCGCCTGCGGCGCGAGCGCGGTGGCGAAGACGGCCGCCGCCGCGGCGGCGGTGGTGAGGGCGAGACGCATCATGACGGCGGTACCTCCGGCTCGGGCGCCGCCGCAGCCTTTCCGCAGCGCGCATCACCAAAAGTAGCCGACTTGACTACGGAGAGTAATCGAGTGGGGTGGTGTTCGTTCGATCGAGTGAACGAGGGAGGGCGGGGAGGGCCCAGAGGGGGCTAGGAGAGGGTCCGGTGAGGGCTCGGGGAGGCCCCGGGGAGGCCCCGGAGAGGGTCTATGCCTGCCCGTGGGCCTGGGTGATCAGGTCCGTCGCGACCTCCAGGGCGGCCTGGCGGGTCTCCTCCGGGTCCCCCTCCACGTGCTGGAGGAACATCATTCCCGCGTGCAGGGTGAACAGGGCGCTCACGCACCGCACCTGGTCGGCCAGCGGGGCGTCCTCCTGGCCGGTCCGGAGCAGTTCCACCAGGGCGAAGAGCCGCTTCTTGACCGTCTCGCCGATGGCCAGCTCCCGCAGCGAGGCCTGGTTCTCCTGCATGAAGCGGTACAGCGAGGCGCCGCCGGCCATCGCCTCGCTGTAGCGGCGCAGGACCTCCCGCTTCATCTCCAGCGTGCGCGGCTGCTCCTCCGCCCACTGGATCAGCTCGTCGATGGGCCGCGTCAGGTCCTCGAACAGGCTGACGATGATGTCTTCCTTGGTCTTGAAGTGGTAGTACAGCGCCGCCTTCGTGACCCCCAGCCGCTCCGCGATCTCCCGCAGCGACGTCTTCTCGTACCCCTGCTCGGCGAAGAGTTCCAGTGCGACGTCCTGGATGCGCTGCCGCGTATCGCCACGGCGCTGCTGCGGACTGCTGCTGGACATGACTCTCCCCTGACTACTTACTTGACGCCCGGCTAGTTACGGGTCTACCTTCCCCAGTGTAGTGAACTAGCCGGTCGGCAAGTAAGTCCCAGGGCCGGTGCGTATGCGCCAGGGGAGTGGAACATGGTGGAAATCAAGAAGAACGCGGACGCCTCGGAGGAGGTGAAGCCGCGCAGCGTGCGGGTCGTCCTGATGGCGCTCATGATCGCGATGCTGTTGGCCATGCTGGACAACATGATCATCGGTACGGCCATGCCCACGATCGTCGGCGAGCTCGGCGGCCTGGAACACCTCTCGTGGGTCGTCACCGCCTACACCCTGGCCACCGCCGCCTCCACTCCCATCTGGGGCAAGATCGGCGACATGTACGGGCGGAAGGGCTCCTTCCTCACCTCGATCGTCATCTTCCTGGTCGGCTCCGCGCTCAGCGGCATGGCCCAGGACATGGGCCAGCTCATCGGCTTCCGCGCGATCCAGGGCCTCGGCGCCGGTGGTCTGATGGTCGGCGTCATGGCGATCATCGGCGACCTGATCCCGCCCCGCGAGCGCGGCAAGTACCAGGGCATGATGGCCGGCGTGATGGCCCTCGCCATGATCGGCGGACCGCTGGTCGGCGGCACCATCACCGACCACTGGGGCTGGCGCTGGTCCTTCTACATCAACCTCCCGCTCGGCGTCGTGGCCCTGGCCATGGTCACCGCGGTGCTGCACCTCCCGAAGAAGGACCGGGGCGAACGCCCCAAGATCGACTACCTCGGCGCGGCCCTGCTGACCGTCGGCATCACCTCCACCGTCCTGGTCACCACCTGGGGCGGCACCGAGTACGCCTGGGGCTCCACCGAGATCATCGGCCTGATCGCCGTCGGCATCGCCTCCATCGCCGGCTTCCTCTACGCCGAGACCAAGGCCGCCGACCCGGTCATGCCGCTGCACATCTTCCGCAGCCGCAACTTCACCCTCATGTCCGTGATCGGCTTCCTGGTCGGCTTCGCGATGTTCGGCGGCGTGCTCTACCTGCCGCTCTTCCAGCAGTCGGTCCAGGGCGCCTCGGCCACCAACTCCGGCCTGCTGCTCCTGCCGATGCTGCTCTCGATGATGGTCGTCTCGCTGGTCGCGGGCCGCATCACCACCAGCAGCGGCAAGTACAAGATCTTCCCGATCATCGGCGGCGGACTCATGGTCGTCGGGCTCTTCCTGCTCGCCACCATGGACACCGGGACGACCCGCCTGATGTCCGGCGTCTACATGGCCGTCCTGGGCGCCGGCCTCGGCTTCCTGATGCAGATCACGATGCTGGTCGCGCAGAACAGCGTCGACATGAAGGACATGGGCGTCGCGTCCTCCTCGGCGACCCTGTTCCGTACCCTCGGCGGCTCCTTCGGCGTGGCCCTGATGGGCTCCCTGTTCACCAGCCAGGTCACCAGCACCATGACCGACCGGCTCGGCCCCGAAGCGGCGGTCAAGGCGGGCTCCGCCCAGCTGGACGCGGCGAGCCTGGCGAAGCTCCCGGAGGTCGTCCGGGAGGCCTACCAGCACGCGGTGGCCGCCGGTACGCACTCGGCGTTCCTGCTGGGTGCGGGGATCGCGGTACTCGGCTTCGCGGCCGCCTGGTTCGTCAAGGAAGTCCCCCTGCGGGGGGCCGGGCCGGCCGGTGCGGGCGGTGGTGGCTCGGCGAAGGCGGAGGTCGCGCCGGAGGCGGCCGTCATGCACTGAGCTGCTCTCGCTCGGTGTCGGATTCGGGTGGGCCCGGGTCGGTGGATCTACGGATCCTCCGACCCGGGCCCATCGGCGTGTGCGGGGCCGCTGCGCGGGGCGGATGGCGGCCGTGGCCGGCCGGTGGGGCCGCTGCGCGGGGCTTCCCCCACCCCGCCCCTTCCCGAAACCGGGGCTCCGCCCCGGACCCCGCTCCTCAAACGCCGGAGGGGCTGAAAAAGGCCGAGAGCTTCTGCCATGCCTCCCACGAGAGGTTCCACTCGCCGAAGACGTCGCCGACGCGGGCCTGGTCGTAGAACCACGCGGCGTCCGCGGTCTTCATGCCGATGCAGCCGTGACTGCGGTTCGCCGAGCCGATGTAGCTCTCCGCCCATTCCGCCTGGTGCGCGAACGTGCCCGAGACCGTCAGTCGCATCGACTTGTCGACCCACTGGTGAAGGAGGAAGTGATGGCTGCCTTGCGCATGGGTGGGTGAACCTCCGTCTGGAACCCGGGTCTTGGGGCCGGGATGTCCGGTATGAGGCCGGTCCGGGCGTCCTCGGTTTCAACCGGGACGGGACTCGGGACCATGGAGTACCAAACTCCTATAACCCATAATTTATGGGCCATTCGGCTGGAACCCCGTATCCCCGGCCGACGTCCTGACCAGTGCGGGGTCACACGGCGGACGTGGATACGGGGAGTTGAGACAGCACATGGAGTTCATGACGCGCACGCGGATGCGGGGTGCGAAGGCACGGATCGCCGTTGCCGGAGCGGTGGCGGCGGTGGCCGCGACCGCGTGGGGGGTGACGGCGCTCGTCGACCCGGGCCACCACACCAACCACCAGAACGTCTCCCGGCAGACCGACGACGCCGAGCCGCAGGCACCCGGGAAGCCGGGCGGGCAGGTCCCCGACGGCATAGCCCACGCGTCGGAGAGCGGCGGCGACACGGTCAACATCACCATCGACGACGGCCCCGACCCCCAGTGGACCCCGAAGGTGCTGGAGGTGCTGAAGAAGTACGAGGTCAAGGCGGTCTTCTGCATGATCGGACCGCAGGCCAAGGACCACCCCGACCTGGTCAAGAAGGTCGTCGCCGGCGGTCACCGGCTCTGCGACCACACCATGGACCACAACACCGGGATGGACAAGAAGCCCGTCGCCTACCAGCAGCAGCAGATCCTCGACGCGAAGAAGCAGATCGAGGACGCCGCGGGCGGCGGGGCCAAGGTGGAGTACTACCGGGCCCCCGGCGGTGCGTTCACCCCCGAGAGCAGGGCCCTGGCCGCCGCCAACGGCATGCGCCCGCTCGGCTGGAACATCGACACCAAGGACTTCAGCAAGCCGGGCGTGGCCGCGATCGTGGGCACGGTCAAGACCGAGATCGGCAACGGCCCCACCATCCTCTTCCACGACGGCGGCGGCGACCGCACCCAGAGCGTCGCGGCCCTCGACCAGGTCCTCGCCTGGCTGAAGGAACAGGGTCGGCCCACCGGGTTCCCCGTGGTCACCGGCCCCAGCGCCTGACACGCCGTCCGGCGGCGAACGGGTGAGGGTCGACGCCCCGCCGCCGCCCGGGGTGTTCGCTGGTCGCGCACGCAAGCCCGTACGGGCGCAGGAACGCGTCCGTACGCCCCGTACGCCCGACCAGGAGGTCTCCGTGGCCATCGCCCCCGGGAAGCTGTCCGACCCCGTCGTCGGCGCCCTCGTCAGCGCGGTCAACGCGCACGACAAGGACGCCTTCCTCGCGCTCCTGACCGCCGACGCGACCATGTCCGACGACGGAACGGAGCGCGACCTCCACGAGTGGATCGACCGGGAGATCTTCGACTCCGGCGGCCACATGGACGTCCAGTCCGAAGCGGACGGCGGCCGCACCCTGGTCGTCGGCTACCGCAACGACACCTGGGGGGAGATGCGCACCGCCTGGCGGTTCGTCATCGCCCCCGGCGGCGGCCGCATCAGCCGCTTCGAGACCGGCCAGGCCTAACGCGTCCACCGCGGCCCGGCCGGATCCCGTACGGGTGAAAGGGCGCCCGGCGTCGTTCCGGCCCGCCGGAGGGTCCCGTTGGGCCGGGCATGAACCGCACCCGCACCGCCGCCCTCGTCCTCGCCGCCGCCGCGGCGGCCCTCGCCCCGGCCCTCTCGGGCCCGGCCACCGCCGCGGACGGCGGCGCGTACCTCCAGGACCCGAGCGGAGGGGAGAAGACGATGAAGTCGATGTGGACCAAGGACGACATGCACAAGGTGGAGGCGCAGTTCCGCTTCTTCCCCTCGGTCCAGTACAAGACCATCACCCGCCCCGGCCCCAAGGGCGCAGAGGAGTACGAGCGCAAGATCGGCGACCCCACGACCCTGGCCTGGGAACCGGCGTACGAGTTCGCGTGATCGGTGGCGGATTCGCAGGGGGTCAAGAAGGTGCTGACGACGAAGGACGGCAAGCAGGTGCTCGTCCTGCACGCCGTCCTGCGCGATGCCCGGCGCACGGAGGTGGCGCAGGTGCACCAGGAGCTCAAGAACCGGCCCGCGACGGGCCGTACGAAGATCCCGGGCGGGAAGCGCATCGCGTGTGACACCGGGAAGTACACGGTGCAGTGGTCGGTCACCCGGACCGGCTACGGAACGCTCACCGGATCCCTGCCGTGGGACTCCAGCTGCGAGCAGTGGCGCACGGCCTTCACGCCGAAGAACCAGGGCGCGAGCTGACCGAGCCGGGTCGCGTGCCGGGTCGCGCAGCAGGTCGCGTACCGGGTCGCGTACCGGTCGCGCAGCAGGTCGCGTACGCCGGAGGAGGTGGGCCGGCCGCCCCGCGCGCCTTGTGGGCGCTCGCGGGCGACTGGGCCTCGGCCTTGGATCAAAGCCGTACCAGCCATGATGCCGCCCGGGGTGGGGTGCGGCAGGGGGCGAAGGTCCCCTTCGACAGGGGCGTTCGGGCATTTCTCTGTGTCGGACGGGCGCTGGGTCAGCGCGCCTTCTTGGCCTCGTTCGCCTTGGCGGCGATCTCCTCCAGGACGGCCTTCGGGTCGCCCGAGGGGTCCACGGCGCGGCCGATGTTGCGCTTGATGGTGTCGCTGATGACCACCCAGGACGGGTCGTTGACCGGGTAGAGCTGCGCACCGCGCAGGGCGTTCAGGAACTGCTGGTCGTTCTTGTCCATGCCCGAGGAGCCGGCCAGCGTGCGGGACGCCGAGACGGTGGACGGCAGCAGGTGGTAGCGGCCGGCGAAGTCCGCCAGGTTCTTGTCCCGGTAGACGAAGTCGAGGAACTTGCCGATCTCGTCGCGGTGGCCGTTCTGCTTGAAGGCCATCATCCAGTCGGCCACGCCCACGTTCGGCGGGACCTCTCCGGAGCCCAGCATCTCGGAGGGGGGCATCGCCACGGCGCCGACCGTGATCCCCTTGGAGCGCGCCTCGTGGGCGAGCTGGGGGTAGCCGTTGAGCATGCCGACCTCGCCGCGCGTGAAGCCGGCGAAGGCGTCGGCGCGGTTGAGCTGGGACGGGGGAACGGGGCCGACCAGCCCGGGTTCGACCAGGTTCTGCTTGATCCACTTGAAGGTCGTGATGTTCTGGTCGGAGGCCAGGCTGTAGTTGCCGCTGCTGTCGGCGTAGCCGCCGCCGTTGCTGAGCTCCCAGATCATCGCCTCGGCGTGCGCCTCCTCCGGGCCCAGGGGCAGGGCCAGGGGGGTCTTCACCCCCTTGGCCTTGAGCGCCGTGGCGGCGGCCTTCAGGTCCGTCCAGGTCTTGGGCTGCCAGCCGTTCTTGGAGTCCTTCGGGATGACCCCGGCGTCGGTCAGCAGCTTCTCGTTGTAGAAGAGGAGGCGGCTGCTCGCCACGAAGGGCAGGCCGTAGAGGGTGTTGTGCACCGAACCGGCGTCGGCGAGCGGCTGGAGGAAGTTCGCCTCGGCCGTGACCGAGAGGAGCTCGGGCGCGGAATAGAGCTTGTCCTGCGCCGCGAAGTCCGAGTAGCCGCCCATGAGGGCCATGTCCGGGGCGTTGCCGTCCTTGACCATGCGGGAGACTTCGCGGTCGATGTCGGCCCACGGCAGGAGCTGGACCTGGACCTTGATGCCCGGGTTCGAGGCGGTGAAATCGGTCGTCACCTTGTCCCAGAAAGCCTTGGAGCTGGTGGCCGGGTTGTCCCCGTATTCGGCGGCGACGAGGCGGAGGGTACCGCCGTCATCAGCGCTTCCGCCGGAGCTGCCGCAGCCGGCCAGCGGTATCAGCAGACCGAGCACGACCGTGGTGGCGGCCGCGCTGAAGATTCTTCGTCGCACGGGTGGATTCCCCTGATTTTCTTTTGAGTCGCGTTATTACTTATGAGTTACTCCGGGCTGCGGTGTCCCTCAGTGGCCCGTTGGCCGGAATTCTCTCCTGAGGGAGGGCGGTTGGTTCCATTGGGGCGGCACTTGTGGTCAATGCTCCAAGTGCGGCATTTCAGAATGGTGTTTTCCGATATGTGATCAACAATTCGGACGCGCGTAGACATGCCGAAACGCCCGTTTCCGGTCAGGGAACGGGTCGGAACCGGCCGGAACGGTCCGGCGGGGGAGGGGACGGGAGGAGCGGGCGGGCGGCCGGTCTCAGTCCGCGAAGTCGCCCGCGTACGGATCGGGCTCGCCCGTTTCGGGGTTGCGGCCCTCCTGCCAGCGGCGCTGGGCCTTGCGCCAGTGCACGAAGCTGAGGTGGCCGCCGTCCCAGAAGGTGATGCTGACCGGGCTCACGTCGAACTCGTCGTTGCACAGCAGGTAGAGGAACTCGGCCATGCCGTACGGGTACACGGCGAAGGAGTCGGCGGTGTGCCGGCCGACCACCAGAACGGGCCAGCGGTCGGGGTCGGGGTCGGTCGTCAGCCAGCACAGGATGTCGGAGCCGCCGGTGACGCCCCAGGCGAGGATCGACTCCGGGTCCACGTCGAAGGCGGCCCGGCCGCCCTCCGCCTCCCAGACCTGGCGGGCGTTGGCCGTCTCCTCCGCCATCTGGGCCGGGTCCCACTGGAGTCCGGGCTTGGGCAGCGGCAGCAGCACGCTGGCCTCGCCGTTGATCGAGCCCGCGCCGAAGCGGCCCATGAAGGCGATGAAATCGGCGGGGAAGCGGTTGCCCCAGACGGCCTCGGCCGCCTGCCAGTCGATGTCCTCGTCGGCCCCGTGGGTCGCCGGCATGATCTGCTCCAGCGCTTTGATGCGCGCGTTCTCGGTCATGCCGCTCCCCTGCCACACCCCAGCTCAACCGCCCCAACCTACCGCCGGTCCAGGGTGGCGCCTAGCTGGTGGTGAGACGGATCCGGAGCGGGGAGCCGATGCGCAGGCCCCAGGCGGCCATGGCTCCGGCCTCGGCCTCCAGGACGTGGCGGGCGCGCAGCCGGGGGAGGCCGAGGCGGCCGGGGGCCATGGTGGTCAGCGCGATGACGGTGAGCCGGCGGTCGAGGTGGGCCACGTCGATGGCGAAGCCCATCCGGAAGGTGTGCACGCTCGACGCCGGGGTCAGGAGCATCGCCCCCTCGATCCCGTCCCGCCCGAGCAGCCCCCGGGTGCGGGCCCGGTAGGACGCGGCCACCTCCACGGGCACCTCCAGCGGAGCCTCCCCGGGCTCCCCGGGTCCGCCCGCCTCCCCGGGTGCCCCCGCCCGGTCGACGTAGAGCATGGCCGGACCGTCGTGCCAGCGTTCCCTGTTCCCCATGCGCCCCACCCTAGGGTCGGGCCCGCCCCCGGGTCCGGGCTTCGGCGTCAAGCCGGCGCACCCGAGGGGGTCCCCCTGGGGAGGGACGGCCGCACGTTGGTCCGTACGGGCTCCCGCCGGGCCCCACAAGGGCTGTGGGGGCCCTTGCGGCTCTGCGGAGTGCTCCAGGATGGCTCCGGAGAGTAATCGTGTCGCGGTGATGCGCGCAGCACGCTTTACGAAGGGTTATGGTGGAACCCCCCCCTCGGGCCGGTCCGTATCCCCCCCACGGACCGGCCCGTTTTTCGTCTCCGCGCAGTGTCGCGGGGGCGCCGGGCAAAGCAGCAGGTCAGCCCCGCTGGGCCCAGATGTTGGCGCCGGGGGTGGACACCGCGAAGGAGTCGATCTCCTTCAGCTCCTGCTCCGAGAGCGCCGCAGCGGACAGGGAAGCCACGTTCTCCTCCAGCTGCTTGACGCTGGACGCGCCGATCAGCGCCGAGGTCATCCGCTCGTCCCGCAGCACCCAGTTCAGCGCGAGCTGAGCCAGCGTCTGCCCGCGGCGCGCGGCGATCTCGTTCAGCCCGTTCAGCCGGCGCACGACCTCTTCCGACAGCAGGTCCGGGTTGAGGGACTTGCCCTGGGTGGCCCGTGAGCCCTCCGGGATGCCCTTGAGGTACTTCCCGGTCAGCAGCCCCTGCGCGAGCGGCACGAAGGAGATGCAGCCCATGCCGGCCTCCTCCAGGGTGTCGAGCAGGCCGTCCTCCTCCGTCCAGCGGTTGATCATGGAGTACGAGGGCTGGTGGATGAGGGGACGGATCCCCATCTCCTTCAGCAGCCGGGCCGCCTCGGCCGTCTGCTCCGCGGTGTACGAGGACACGCCCACGTAGAGCGCCTTGCCCTGCTGGACCGCGGACGCCAGCGCGCCCATGGTCTCCTCCAGCGGGGTCTCCGGGTCGAAGCGGTGCGAGTAGAAGATGTCGACGTAGTCGACGCCCATCCGCTTCAGGGAGGCGTCCAGCGAGCCGAGCAGGTACTTGCGGCTGCCCCACTCCCCGTACGGCCCCTCGTGCATGAGGTAGCCGGCCTTGGTGGAGAGGACCAGCTCCTCGCGGTGGGACGCGAAGTCCTGCGCGAAGATCTTTCCGAAGTTCAGCTCGGCCGAGCCGGGGGGCGGGCCGTAGTTGTTCGCCAGGTCGAAGTGGGTGACGCCGAGGTCGAAGGCCCGGCGCAGGATCGCCCGCTGGGACCCGAGGGACGCGTCGTCGCCGAAGTTGTGCCAGAGGCCGAGGGAGATGGCGGGGAGCTTGAGGCCGCTGCGGCCGGTGCGCCGGTACTCCATGGAGTCGTAGCGCGAGGGCTCTGCCCGATAGGGATTGTTTTCAGTCACGTTGTCCTCCCTATCACGGACTTGTGACAGGACCGAGTTGGATGCCGGATCCCGTCGCGCAGTAATGTGGCGGTCTGTGGACTTGGGGGGGACCACCGCATTCCGCATGGGGGTATCGCTCGGAGGGGCTGGAAGATCGTGAAGCTGCGCGACCTGGTACGCCGTCCTGTGTACAGGCTCTACGCACGCCGGGTGGAAGGCCGCATCGACCATGACGAGACGCCCAAGCACATCGGTGTGATCCTGGACGGCAACCGCCGCTGGGCCAAGGCCTCCGGAGGCACGACGGTCCAGGGCCACCAGGCCGGCGCCGACAAGATCTCCGAGATGCTGGGCTGGTGCACCGAGACGGACGTCGAGGTCGTCACCCTGTGGATGCTCTCCACGGACAACCTGGACCGGCCCGAGGTCGAGCTCCGTCCGCTGCTCAACATCATCGAGAACACCGTCCGGGGCCTCGCCGCCGACGGCCGCTGGCGCGTCCACCACGTCGGCAACCTGGACATCCTGCCCGCCGGGACCCAGAGCGTCCTGAAGGAGGCCATGGAGGCCACGCGCGACGTCGACGGGATACTCGTCAACGTCGCGGTCGGCTACGGCGGCCGCCAGGAGATCGCCGACGCGGTCCGCTCGCTCCTGCTGGAGCACGCCTCGAAGGGCACCTCCTTCGAGGAGCTCGCCGAGATCCTCGACATCGAGCACATCGCGGAGCACCTCTACACGCGCGGCCAGCCCGACCCGGACCTGGTGATCCGCACCAGCGGGGAGCAGCGGCTGTCCGGATTCATGCTGTGGCAGAGCGCGCACTCCGAGTACTACTTCTGCGAGGTTTTCTGGCCGGCCTTCCGCAAGGTCGACTTCCTGCGCGCCCTGCGCGACTACGCCGCCCGCCACCGGCGCTACGGCAGCTGACTCCGCCCGGCAGGCTCCCCTCGGGGCACCTGACCTGCGGTTGTCTGATACCCCCTCGGCACCTCGCGGCGCGCCCGGACCCCTCCGTGGCGCGCCGTCCCCGTGTTCCCGTACGTCCGTGGCGCCTCCCGGGACCCTCCGCGCGAGGCCTTCACCAGGGATTCACCGAGCGTCCGTCATATGCCATGGCATGGCTGGACCCAATATGGGAATACCCCATGCAGGTCGACGCCCGATCCACGGGTGTCGAGTCTCAGCGGACGGCATGGGGTCGTCCGCCCGGGAGGCCCTTTGCACCAGGACGCACGTGCGGTTCGCACGGACGGAGTGAAGGGCCGGAAGTCGGCCCGCGCAGGGGTGCCGATGACCGGTCCGGTCTTCATGGCCCGACCTCTTCCGAGGGGGTACGTCCTTCCGTGGTGACCAGCACAAAGAGCCGCCTGCCCGACAGGCGGACCTACGTCCTCGACACCAGCGTCCTGCTGGCAGACCCCAACGCGATCTCCCGATTCGACGAGCACGAGGTCGTGCTCCCGATCGTGGTGATCACCGAGCTGGAGGCAAAGAGGCACCATCCCGAACTCGGCTACTTCGCCCGTCAGGCCCTGCGGCTGCTCGACGAGTTCCGGGTGCTCCACGGTCGCCTCGACGCACCCATCCCGCTGGGCGATCTGGGCGGCACCCTGCGCGTCGAGCTCAACCACTCCGACCAGAGCGTCCTGCCCGCGGGCTTCCGGCTGGGGGACAACGATTCGCGGATCCTCGCGGTCGCACGCAACCTCCAGGCCGAGGGCTACGACGTCACGGTCGTCTCGAAGGATCTCCCCCTGCGCATCAAGGCCTCCTCCGTGGGGCTGATGGCAGAGGAGTACCGCGCGGAGCTCGCCATCACCGATGCCGGCTGGACCGGCATGACGGAGCTGGCGCTCTCCGGGGAACAGGTGGACCTCCTCTTCTCCGAGGAGCGGCTCTACGTACCGGAGGCCGCGGAACTTCCCGTGCACACCGGTCTGGTCCTCCAGTCGGAGCGCGGCAAGGCACTCGGCCGGGTCACGGCCGACGGCAACGTGAAGCTCGTGCGGGGCGACCGCGAGGCCTTCGGGCTGCACGGCCGCAGCGCCGAGCAGCGGATCGCGCTCGACCTCCTGCTCGACCCCGAGATCGGGATCATCTCGATGGGCGGCCGGGCCGGCACCGGAAAGTCGGCGCTGGCGCTGTGCGCGGGGCTGGAGGCCGTACTGGAGCGGAGGCAGCACCAGAAGGTGATGGTCTTCCGGCCGCTGTACGCGGTCGGCGGCCAGGACCTCGGCTACCTCCCCGGGGACGCCAACGAGAAGATGAGCCCCTGGGCCCAGGCGGTGTTCGACACGCTCTCGGCGGTCGCCGGGCGCGCGGTCATCGAGGAGGTGCTCAACCGCGGGATGCTGGAGGTCCTGCCGCTCACGCACATCCGCGGCCGCTCGCTGCACGACGCGTTCGTGATCGTGGACGAGGCGCAGTCGCTGGAGCGCAACGTCCTGCTGACCGTTCTGTCCCGCATCGGGGCCAATTCGCGGGTGGTCCTCACCCACGACGTGGCCCAGCGGGACAACCTGCGGGTCGGCCGGTACGACGGAGTCGTCGCCGTGGTCGAGAAGCTGAAGGGGCATCCGCTCTTCGCGCACATCACGCTGACCCGGTCCGAGCGCTCCCCGATCGCCGCGCTGGTCACCGAGATGCTGGAGAACCTGTAGGGCGGGCCGACGGTCCGTACGGGCCGCAAAACAGCTAAAACGCGCATAGCGGGAAGGTGAGTTGGCGCCGCCCGGCAAAGGCCAGAGAGCCTAGCCGGGCGGCGCACCCGTGCACAGGGGTTTGCCGTAAGCGAGGGCGACATGCCAGGTGTGACCTTTCCCACGCAACGGAGAATTGCCCTGCGGCGTCGAGGTCCGGCAGAGTCTGTTTTCCGTCAGGCCCCGCATACGGCACACCTGTATCTCCCGTGAGATGCGCGCAGTACCGCTAACTCCACAATCGATCGCCGTATGCCGCCCGGAGCATCACGCGGCACTCCCGCAAGGGAGTTGCCCACGGGCCCGCGTCTCCAGTGACCGAACCACCACGGAGGCCAGTGCCAGGGGCACTATTGCGACCGCGTGGTCACTGCGGATGCTGCTGGAAGGAAACCGTGTGAGCCGGATCTCGGTTCGGGGATTCGCCGTGGCTTCGGCCACCGCTGTCACCACCGTCGGCGCCGTCGTGGGTGTTGCCACTGGCGACCCCGCCTCGAACGACCTCGAGACGACCGCGTCGGGGACGACTCTCCTCGCGGAAATCCCGGTCGGCGACCAGGCGCAGGTCCAGAACGCGTCCCTGACGCAGCAGGCCGACTCCATCGCCCACGCGGCCGACACCGACGCCAAGCGCTCGGCGGAGGAAGCGGCCCGCATCCAGGCCGCCCAGGACGCCAAGTCGAAGAAGGCCGAGGCGCAGAAGGCCGAAGAGCAGAAGGCCGCGGACGACAAGGCGAAGAAGGAGCGCGAGGAGCAGGAACAGGCTGCCAGCCGTTCCGCCTCCCGCGACGGATCCTCGTTCACCCCCCAGGCCTCCTACACGGTCGCCCAGGTCAAGGCGATCGCCCAGCAGATGGTCCCGGCGGGGCAGTTCCAGTGCTTCTCCAAGATCATCAACCAGGAATCCACCTGGAACTACCAGGCCGTGAACAAGTCCTCGGGCGCCTACGGCCTCGTCCAGGCCCTGCCCGGTTCGAAGATGGCCTCGGCGGGCGCCGACTGGCGCACCAACCCCGCCACCCAGATCGAGTGGGGTCTGAACTACATGAACAGCCGCTACGGCAGCCCGTGCAGTGCCTGGAACTTCCACATCGCCAACGGCTGGTACTAGGCCCCGGCCCGGGCGCAGAAGACGCCGGTACGAGAGCGCGCCCGCGCGCCTCAACCCCGAGGAGCCCCGCACCGTCCTACGGTGCGGGGCTCCTCGCGTGTACGGTCTTTCGAGGCGTGCCCCGGCGCGCGGTCCACGGCGGGGGGAAGGGAACGACATGGCGAAGACAGGCTGGCTCGGCCGGCTCGGCAAGAGGCTGAGCGACGTGGAGGCCCGGCTCGCGGAGCGGCGGGCCGAGGTAGAGGCCGAGACCTCCGGCGATCTGCCGCTGCGTCACCCCGGCGCGGGGGCCCGTACGGGACCGCGCACCGGCACGGATGCAAGCGCGGCCGTGCCCTCGGCGGCCACCGCGGCCACCGCCGCTTCCCCGGCCTCCGAGTCCTCCGACTCCCCGGCCCCCGCCGCCGCCCCCGCGCAGCCCTCCGCGGCCCCGGGCGCCGAGCACGCCGGCTACGGCAACCCGCTGCGCCCCGACCCGGTGTCCGTCATCCCGTGGGGCGTGCGCGTCGCCGCCGAGGCGAGCTGGCGGCTGCTGCTGCTCGCCGGGATGCTCTGGGTCCTGATGCGGGTGATCAGCGAAGTCCGCCTGGTCGTCCTCGCCTTCGCCGCCGCGCTCCTGGTCACCGCCCTGCTCCAGCCCTTCGTGGTGCGGCTGCGCCGGCTCGGGATGCCCCGGGGCCTGGCCACGGCCCTCACCGCGATCCTCGGGTTCGTGGTCATCGGACTGGTCGGCTGGTTCGTGGTCTGGCAGGTCATGGACAACCTCGACCAGCTCTCCGACCGGCTGCGCGAAGGCATCAACGACCTCAAACTCGCCGCGCTGGACAGTCCGTTCCACGTGACCGAGAAGCAGATCAACGAGATCGCCAAGAACCTCAGCGAGACCATCGGCACCAACACCGAGCAGATCACCTCCGCCGGCCTGCAAGGCGTCACGGTCCTCGTCGAAGTCCTGACGGGCATGCTGCTCGCGATGTTCTCCACGCTCTTCCTGCTCTACGACGGCAAGCGCATCTGGACCTGGTCCACGAGCCTGCTCCCGGCCGCCGCCCGCCCCGGCGTCGCCGGCGCCGGTCCGCGCGCCTGGCGGACCCTGACCGCGTACGTGCGCGGCACGGTCCTCGTGGCCCTCATCGACGCCGTGTTCATCGGCCTCGGCCTCTACTTCCTCGACGTGACGATGGCCGTGCCGCTCGCCGTCTTCATCTTCCTGTTCGCCTTCATCCCGCTGGTCGGTGCGGTGATAAGCGGTGCCCTGGCCGTGGTCGTGGCCCTGGTGACCCAGGGGCCGTTCACCGCGCTGATGGTGCTGCTCGTGGTGCTGGCCGTGCAGCAGATCGAGGGCCACGTGCTCCAGCCCTTCATCCTGGGCCGGGCGGTACGGGTCCACCCGCTCGCGGTGGTGCTCTCGGTGGCGGCCGGCGGCCTGGTCGCCGGCATCGGCGGAGCGGTGGTCGCCGTACCGCTGGTCGCCGTCACCAACACCGTGGTCGGCTACCTGCGGGCCTACTCGCGCGAACAGCTCCACCACGGGCACTCCCCGGTCGGCCCCGGGCCGCACGGGGCGACGGCCCTGGGCCGGACGGCATCCGAGGCGGAGGAGACACGTACGGGTGATAACGGAGCCTGAGTTCGACGGCGGCTCGTCCGGCCTGCCGGTCCCGGAGGCCCTGGAGAGCCCGGAGGGGCCGCAGGGGCCGCAGGGCTACGGCAGGTCCCCGTACGGCCGCCGGCCCTGGCGCTGGGCGCTCGGCGGGGCCCTCCTCGCCTCCGTGCCGTGGGCCGGCGCCTGGTGGGCCGCGACCCCGCAGGACCCCAGCCCGCCCCTGCGGTACGCGCTGCCCCAGAGCCTGTGCGACTCGGCGAAGCTGCCGGGACTGGCCCGGCTGGCGGAGCGCATCGCGTGGGACTCCACCCCGAGGCAGTGGGAGCATCCGGGCGTCGACCGCGCGATGTGCATGCTGCGCACGACGCCGCCCGAATCGGCGGAAGGACCCGAGCGCTGGCTCGCGTACGAGGTCCAGGTCTCGATGGAGCTGCACAAACGCACCGACCCCGCGGCGGAGTTCGGCGCGGATCCCGGTGCGGTCGGCTGGGTCGGCCTGGGCAGACCGGATCTCCGCTCGGTACCGGGGCTCGGGGAGCGGGCCCTGATCTCCGAGACGGAGTACGAGAGCGGCTGGCGGCTGGCCGTGCTCGACGGGGGCACCGTCTTCACCATGGACGTGTCCGTGTGGTCGGGCGGCGATGGCGAGCCGAGCCCCGACGAGCCGGCCCCGGAAGAACCGCCGAAGCCCGATTCCGACGCGGTCCAGGCTGCGATGATCGACGACATGCACGGCCTGATGAAGGCACTGCACCGGTAGGTGCGGCAGCCGCCGGGGCGTGGGGGCGCGGGGGACGGGGGACACGGGGATGATCGGCGAGCCCGAGATCGACGGGGACTGGCACACGGCGAGCGGACCGGAGGGGACAGCGGAGGGCGCCGCGGAGGCCCTTCCCGGCGCGCCCGGGCCCGGGCGCGTACGGCGCGGCCGTCCGCCGTGGCTGTGGGCGCTGGGCGGGGTGCTGGCGGCCTCGGCGGTGTGGGCGGGCACGCTGGCCGTCCAGGACCGCGTCCCGGACGTTCCGCGCCTCGGCTACCGGCATTCCCCGGACCTGTGCAAGGAGTTCGAGCTCAAGACGGTCGCCCAGACCGCCGGCCGGGGGTTCGAAGGAGGCCGGAGCGGCGAGGGGGTGCACCTCGCGCAGGACTGGGCGTACTGCACGATCTCCACGCCGTACCAGGACGGGACCATGATGTACGGGGCCGAGCTGCTGGTCGAGCTGCACAAGAAGGGTGACCCGGCGCCGGACTTCGCCACCGGCCCCGGGACGGCCCCGGAGAACCGGCTGGACCTCGACGAGCGCCAGGAAGTGCAGGGCCTCGGCGACCGGGCGGTGCTCGACCGGCAGTACGCGCACGACGGAACGCGGCTCATGGTGCTGGACGGAGGGGCGGTCTTCACCCTCACCATGCAGTGGTTCCAGGTGCGCGAGGCCGCGGCCGTCGACGGGAACATCCCGCCGGCCACCATCGACGAGAACGCGATGCACGCGGCGATGATCGAGGACATGCGGGCCCTGATGGCGAAGCTCAAGCGCTAGGAACGGATACGCACGGAGCCCCCGCGACCGGAGTCGCGGGGGCCCAGTGCTGCGTACGGTGCGTGCGGGGGAGGGTTACTCGCCCGCGAGCGCGGCCTCGGCGTCGAGGGTGACGGCGACGCCCTGGATCACCGCGGCGATCTTGAAGGCTTCCTGGATCGTCTCGCGGTCCATGCCGGCCTTGCGCAGGACCTGCTCGTGCGAGTCCAGGCACTGGCCGCAGCCGTTGACCGCGGAGACGGCGAGAGACCACAGCTCGAAGTCGACCTTCTCCACGCCGGGGTTGCCGATGACGTTCATCCGCAGGCCCGCGCGCAGGGTGCCGTACTCCGGGTCGGAGAGCAGGTGGCGGGTGCGGTAGAAGACGTTGTTCATCGCCATGACCGCGGCGGCCGACTTGGCGGCGGTGTACGCCTCAGGCGACAGGGCCGCCCTGGCCTCCGGCTCCAGCTCGCGCAGGACGCGCGGGGAACGGGCGGCGATGGCGCAGGACAGGACGGTGCCCCACAGCTGCTGCTGCGTCAGGGTGTCCTGGTTGCCGATGACCGAGCCGAGGTTCAGCTTCAGGTCCTTGGCGAAGTCCGGTACCGCGGACTTGAGGGAGTCGAGGGACATCCGTCACTCACCGGCCAGCAGGGCGCCCGCGTCGATGGTGCTCTCGCCCTTGTTCCAGTTGCAGGGGCACAGCTCGTCGGTCTGCAGGGCGTCGAGGACCCGCAGGACCTCCTTGGGGTTACGGCCGACGGAACCGGCGGTCACCATGGAGAACTGGATCTCGTTGTTCGGGTCCACGATGAAGACGGCGCGCATCGGGAGACCGTCCGAACCGAGGATGCCGAGGTCGGCGCAGAGCTCGCGCTTGATGTCGGACATCATCGGGAAGGGCAGGTCGCGCAGGTCGGCGTGGTCCTTGCGCCAGGCGTGGTGGACGTACTCGGAGTCGAGCGAGAAGCCGAGGATCTGGGCGTCACGGTCGGCGAACTCCTCGTTCAGCTTGCCGAAGGCGGCGATCTCGGTCGGGCACACGAAGGTGAAGTCGAGCGGCCAGGAGAACATGATCTTCCACTTGCCCTCGTAGGTCTTGTGGTCGATCTGCGCGAACTCGGCTCCGGCCTCCAGCGAGACGCAGGCGGTCAGGTCGTAGGTGGGGAACTGGTCGCCGACAGTGAGCACGTGCTCTCCTTGCGCAAAGGAAAGTGACCCTTTTGGGGGCTTTCCGGGGGGTTGGACGTATCTCACATGCTGACACAGCGGCATTGATTGCAGAAATAGCTAGCCTGGTGCCCAGTGATCGGAGGTACCTATCAATGGCTGTGGGTCATGGCCCGGGACGCCCGGGACACAGAGGACCGAAGCAGGCGACGCTCGCCCAGCTGCGGGCCTTCGCCGTCGTCGCCGAGCAGCTGCACTTCCGGGACGCGGCCGCCGCGATCGGGATGAGCCAGCCCGCGCTCTCCGGCGCCGTGTCCGCGCTGGAGGAGGCGCTCGGGGTGCGGCTGCTGGAGCGGACCACGCGCAAGGTGCTCCTCACGCCCGCCGGGGAGCGGATCGCGGGCCGCGCGCGGGCCGTGCTCGACGCGATGGGCGGACTGCTGGAAGAGGCCGAGGCGGTACGGGCCCCCTTCACCGGGGCGCTGCGGTTCGGGGTGATCCCCACCGTGGCCCCGTACCTGCTGCCGACCGTGCTCGGGCTCTTCCACCGGCGCTACCCCCGCCTCGAACTCCAGGTGCACGAGGAGCAGACGGCCTCGCTGCTGGAAGGGCTGGCAGGCGGGCGGCTCGACCTGCTGCTGCTCGCCGTACCCCTCGGGGTGCCCGGGGTCACCGAACTGCCGCTCTTCGACGAGGACTTCGTCCTGCTCGCACCGCGCGACCATCCGCTCGCCGGACGCAAGGACATCCCGCGCGAGGAACTGCGCGGGCTGCGGCTGCTCCTCCTCGACGAGGGGCACTGCCTGCGCGACCAGGCCCTCGACATCTGCCACGACGCGGGACGCACCGCCGGGGCGGACGTCACCACGACCGCCGCCGGGCTGTCCACGCTCGTCCAGCTGGTCGCCGGGGGGCTCGGCGTCACGCTGCTGCCGCGCACCGCGCTGCGTCTGGAGACCGCCCGCAACGAGCACCTGGCCACCGGGTACTTCGCCGAACCGGCGCCCTCGCGGAGGATCGCACTGGCCATGCGGACGGGCACGGCCCGCGCGGAGGAGTTCCGCGCCGTCGCCGACGCACTGCGCGAAGCCGTACGCCCGCTCCCCGTCTGGCTGACGGACTGAGGAGCGGGCGTACGGGGCTTGCGTGCGCGGGCCGGGTTACTCCGTGCGCAGCCCGTCCGGGCGCATCAGGCGCAGCAGCGGCGGCAGGCTGAGCAGGGTCACCAGGACGGCGACGCCGCCGCCGATGCCGACCATCGACAGGATCGAGGTCCAGTCGATCCGCAGGGGTACGGACGACATCTGCATCAGCACCACGCCGAGGGCGACTCCGACCACCGTGGCCAGGGCCAGGCCCAGCCCGATCGGCAGGGCGGTCTGCCAGAGCACGGACAGGCTGAGCGTGGAGCGCTTCGTACCGAAGGCGACCAGCGCCGACAGCAGCTTCTTGCGCTCGCGCAGCTGCTCCAGCTGGGAGACCAGCAGACTCGCGCCGATCAGCATCAGCACGAGGGCGGAGCCCACGAACAGGCCGGTGCGGATGGAGGAGTACCGGTCGTTGACCTCGGTGGCCCGCAGGGTCATCGGGACGGACAGCGGATCGGCCTTGAAGACGGCGTTCCGGGCCAGCTCCACCGCGTCGGGCACCTTCGGGTCCAGCTTCACGAACACCTGGGCGG
This sequence comes from Streptomyces sp. NPDC058401, assembly GCF_042722885.1. Taxonomy (NCBI): domain Bacteria; kingdom Bacillati; phylum Actinomycetota; class Actinomycetes; order Kitasatosporales; family Streptomycetaceae; genus Streptomyces; species Streptomyces sp. NPDC058401. The sequence continues at coordinate 9,549 of NZ_JBHXKA010000012.1, read as the reverse complement.
ACTGGAACCTGCCCAGGCCCTTCGGGGCAGCGGCCGGGGTGGCGAGCAGGCCGGTGACCGTACCGCCGGCGGGGTCCTTGCGGGCCGTGACGGTCGGGGCGTCGGCGGGCACGGTCCAGCGGGTCGGGGCGCTTCCCTCACCGCCGTAGATGTTGCCCGTGAACAGTGCGTCGCCGGGCCGGGCGGAGTCGCCGCCCATGGTGCGGTTCGCGTCGGCGCCGGCGACGACGAAGACGTCGCCGTCCTTGCAGGAAGGCAGCTGTGCCACCTCCGCGAGGGCCGCGCAGGTGCCCATCGTCACCATGGTCGAGGCGTCCTCGTACTCCATGTTCGCGCTGCGCGCGGCGAAGGTGGAGCCGAGGGCCACGGCCTGGGTGACGCCCTTGGTCCCGTCCAGCGCCCGGGCCAGGGGCTCGCCCCCGCCGGGGCTGCGCAACATGACGGAGATCGAGGCGCGGGCGGGGTCCTGGCCGGTGTCCGCGGTGTACGAGTCCGAGGTGCCGGCGAAGAGCATCTGCAGGGCGATCGCTCCGGCGACCGCCACCGCGATGCCGTTGACCAGCCGGGCGGCGCTGCCGCTGGTGAGCTGGAGCCGACGGGCGGCGAGCTGCCAGGAGACCGGTCCCGCGCCGCCGATCAGGCCGACCACCCGTTCCAGCACCCAGGGGAGCAGGACGGTGATCCCGACGAGGAGCAGGACCACGCCGCCGGAGACCTGCCACTGGTTGAACTTCCCGCTGTCGTTGCCGCGGCCGATCATCGGGGCCAGCAGGCCGAGTCCGGCCAGCGGGAGCAGCAGCCGCCACCAGATCCGGCGCTTGCGCGGGGTCGTCGTACGGACCACGCCGAGCGGCTCGATGACCACGCCGCGCAGGGCGAACAGGGTCACGGCGACGGCCGCGGCGGGCACGGCGACCGCGATGAGCGCGGCCAGCCAGGGCGCCGGGTTGAGGTCGGCGGGGAAGACGCTGCGCTGGTAGAGGTCCATGGCCGGGGCGAGTTGCCGGGCGGCCAGGAAGAACCCGGTGCCCAGGGCCAGGCCGATCAGCGATCCGGCGGCCGCCTCGCCCGCCGCGATCCGGCGGACCATCCGGCCGTCGGCGCCGACCAGGCGCAGTGCGGCGAGCCGGCGGTCGCGGCGGTCGCCGCCGAAGCGGACGGCGGCGCCGATGAACACGGCGACCGGCATCAGCAGGGCGACGAACGTCAGTACCACCAGGAGCGTGAGGACGGGGTCCAGGGCCTGCTTCTCCATGGTGTTCTCGAAGGCCGTGACCCGCTTGACGTACTCGGGCGAGGACTTGCGGAGTTCCGTGAGCCGGTCGCTGCCCGCGTAGAAGTAGAGGTCGCCGGGGCCCACCAGGCCCGCGTCGCCGATGGTCGCGACGATCTTCCCGTCGAGGCGGTCGCGCAGCAGCCTGCCCTCACCGGTCTTCATCAGCCGGTCGAGGGCGGGGGAGACGATCAGTTCGCCGGCGCCGGGGAACTTCTTCACTCCGGGCGGCAGCGGGGCGTCCGGCCCCTCGGGCTGTACGAGCCGTCCGTCGACCCCGTAGGAGCGGTAGGACTGGTCCACTTCGGCGATCAGCAGCGTGTCGCGGCCGGGCTGCTCGGCGGTGGGCGAGGTGAAGGTCTGCCGGGCGTCGCTGCGCGCGTCGCGGGCGGCCATGGCGCCGGGGATCGCGCTGGTGACGAGCAGCAGGGCCACGCCGAGGCCGACGCCCACACCGGTGAGGAGCGTACGGGTCCAGCCCTCGCGGCCGCCGCCGAAGGCGAAGCGGGCGCCGAGTGCGAGATCGCGGAGCCAGACGCGGAACGCCGGCTCCGCGCCCGGGGTGCCGGGGCCGTCGTGGCCGCCGCGCCCGGTCTGATGGCCGCGCCCGTCCTGCCTGCTGTGCTTGCCGGTGGTTCCGAGGCTCATACCGCGCGCTCCATGTCGCGGGACTTGCCGTCCCGCACGACGATCTCGCGGTCGGAGTACGCGGCCACGCGGGTCTCGTGCGTGACGAGGACGACGGCGGCGTTCGTGGACCGGGCGGCGTCGGTGAGCAGCTGCATCACGAGCTCCCCGTTGAGCGAGTCGAGGGCGCCGGTGGGTTCGTCGGCGAAGATCAGCCGGGGGTTGGTGACGAGGGAGCGGGCGACGGCGACGCGCTGGCCCTGGCCGCCGGAGACCTCGCCGGGGCGTTTGCCCCCGAGGTCGTCGACCTGGAGCCGCTCCATCCACTCCAGGGCGGTCCGCTCGGCCTGCTTGCGCTTCACGCCGGTCAGGCGCAGCGGCAGGGCGACGTTCTCGACGCAGGTGAGCTCGGGGACGAGCTGGCCGAACTGGAAGACGAAGCCGAACTCGCTGCGGCGCAGGGCGCTGCGCTCGGCGTCGTTCATGGCGGAGAGCTCGCGTCCGGCGTAGGTGATGGTGCCGGAGTCGGGGGTGACGATCCCGGCGAGGCAGTGCAGCAGGGTCGACTTGCCGGACCCGGACGGGCCCATGATCGCGACGACCTCGCCGGCGTGGATGGAGAACTCGGCTCCGTCGAGGGCGTGGGTGCTGCCGTAGGCCTTGCGGAGGTCCGTGGCGCTGAGCAGTGTGCCGGCGGGGGTCATCGGCGTATCTCCTGGGCGAGCTGGTCGAGGCGGGCGGCGGTGAGTTCGAGCCACCGCAGGTCCGCTTCGAGGTGGAACAGGGCGTGGTCGCAGACCAGCTGGTCGGCGAGGTCACCCTTGCGCTTGCGCTGGGTGAGGATGCGCATCAGGCGCAGGTGCTCGGCGCGCTGGGTGTCCAGCAGCTCCTGGGCGCTGCGGCCGGTCAGCAGGGCCAGGACGACCTTCGTGAAGAGGGTCGACTGGAGGTACGGCTCGGGCTTCTCGGGCTGGGCGAGCCAGCCCTCGACGTCGGTGATCCCGGCGTCGGTGATCGCGTAGCGCTTGCGCTCGGGGCCGCCCCCGCTCTCCACCCCGTCGACCTCGACCAGACCGTTCTTCAGCAGCCGGGACATGGTCGAGTAGACCTGCCCGTAGGCGAGGGGCTTGTCGTGGCCGAATCTCTCGTCGAAGGTCCGCTTGAGGTCGTAACCGTGCCGGGGGCCGGCCTCCAGGAGGCCGAGGAGTGCATGACTGATGGACATGCGGAGGACTATACACGCGGTGTATACGCTCGATGTATAGAGGCGGGGGGCGGTGGCAGGGGCCCGGAACATCTGCCATTCGGAGGAACCTGACCACGCGGGAGACGGCCCGGGGCCCGGCCCGTGCCGTTGCTGGCATCTTGAAGGTTCATGCGAGCACCCACCGGCCACGTCGCCGCACTCCCACCGCAGCAGACGGGCACCGAGGTGCGGACGGCGCCGAAGCCGCCCGCGCACGGCCGCCCCGCATCCGACTGGTGGATCCGGGCCATGGCGGGGGTCCTGTTCTTCGCCTACATGACCCTGTCCCTGCGGATCCACGAGCGCCTGCACTCCCGCAGCTTCGATCTGGGGATCTTCGTACAGGTCGTGCGTTCCTACGCCTCCGGGCACCTGCCCGTCTCCGAGGTCAAGGGGCCGGACTTCCCGGTCCTCGGAGACCACTTCTCGCCCGTCCTGGCCCTGCTGGCACCCCTGTACTGGCTGTGGCCGTCGGTGAAGGTGCTGCTCGTGGCGCAGGCCGCGCTGGTCGCCGGGAGCGTGCTGCCGCTGGCCTTCTGGGTCCGCCGCACGGTGGGCTCCGCGGCCGCGGTGGCCATCGGCACCTGTTACGGGCTCGCGTGGGGCATCGCGAGCGGGGTCTCCTCCGACTTCCACGAATGGGCCTTCGCCCTGCCGCTCCTCACGCTCTCCCTGACGGCCCTCGCCGACGGACGGCTGCGCGCCGCCGCGTACTGGGCGCTGCCGCTCCTGCTCGTGAAGGAGGACCTCGGTCTCACCGTGGCCGCGATCGGCCTGCTCATCGCCTGGCGGGGCGGGCCGGGCGGCCGCAGGACGGGGCTCCTCACGGCCGCGGCCGGCGTGCTCGGGAGCGCGCTCGCCCTGCTGGTGCTGAGCTCCTTCCACCCGGGCGGGTTCGACGGCTACTTCCTCTCCCACAACCCCGGATCCGGCGCGGCCGGCGGGGCGGGGACGGGATCGGGCGGGGGTGCGGCGGAGCTGCTCCACCGGTTCACGCTCGGTCTCATCACCCCGCAGGAGAAAGTCACCACCCTCGTCCTCGCCCTGGCCCCCACGCTGTTCCTGGCCCTGCGCTCCCCGCTCGTGCTGGTGGCCCTGCCCTCCGTGATGTGGCGCCTCGCGTCGAGCTACCCGGACCACTGGGGCACCGGCTACCACTACTCGCTGCTGCTCATGCCGGTGGTCTTCGTGGCGTTCGCCGACGCCCTGCGGCTACGGGGTACGCGCGGGCGCAGCCTGTACCGCTACCTGGCGGGCTCCGCGGCGGTCACCTTGCTGCTGCTGCCGCACTTCCCGCTGTGGCAGCTGGTCCAGCCCGCCACCTGGAAGGACGAGCCCCATGTCGTGGCGGCGCACCGCGTGATGGACCGGATCCCGGACGGGGCCACGGTCCAGGCGTCGACGTACCTGCTGCCCCACCTCGCCGACCGCACCAGCGTCAGCCTCTTCGGCTGGGGGGACAGCCGGCCCGATCCCGAGTGGATCGTCGTCGACACCACGGTCGCGCCGCAGCTGCGGTGGCCGCAGTCGGCGATCCAGGAATCCATGGCCCTCGACCGGGCACGGAGCCAGGGGTACCGGATCGCGGCCCAGCAGGACGGCCTGGTCCTGCTGAGCCGCCGGTCCTGACGGCGCGGGCGTACGGGCGGTTCGCCTCGGCCGGGGCCGTCAGTTCCGGGCCGTCTGGTGGACCGTCACCGACCGGAACACCACGGGCTGCCTGGGCCGCCCGTCGGCCGACCCGTCCGCCGTGCCGTTCGCGGCGATCTTCCGCAGGACGTCCAGCCCGCCGACCACCCTCCCGAAAGGGGTCCAGTCGGGCTGCATGAGGAGCTTCGGATCGGCGTAACTGATGAAGAACCGGCTGCCGTTGCGGCCGGGCTGCGCCTTGGACAGGGCGACGGTGCCCGCCGGGTAGGCGGCGCCGCTCAGGTTCTCGTCGGGGAAGTGGTAGCCGGGGTCGGTCCTGCCCGAGCCGCCGGCGGGGTCGCCGCATTCCAGTACGAAGATCCCGCTCGTGGTGACCCGGTGGCACGCGCTGCCGTCGAAGTACTTCTTCCCCGCGAGGAAGGCGAACGAGGTGGTGGCGCAGGGGGCGGCCCCGGTGAACGCCTCGATGGTGACCTTGCCCTGGTCGGTGACCAGCTCGGCCGTGTACGGGCGGGCCCGCGCGGGGTCGTGCACGGGTACCGCGCCCGGGCCGGCGGTGGTCGGGGTGTACGTGCACCCGGCCGGGGCCGGGGCGGCGGCCGGCTTGGAGTCGTGCGGGGTTTCCGTGAGGGACAGCGCCGACCAGATCAGCCCGGAACAGGCCGCGGCCGCCGCGAGGGCGGTGGCCGCCTTCCGTACGGCCGGGCGGCGCACCACACCGCCCGGGGCGGCTGCCGTCGGGGCGGCTCCTGCCTTGGCGTCGGCCTCGGCGCCCGGCGCCGACTCCGGTGCCGGTTCCGCCGCGGCCGGTCCGGCCGCTCCCTCGGGGGCCGGTCCGGGCTTCCCGTCGGTCCAGTTCATCCGAGCCTCGCATTCGGTGGGAGACCCCCCGGGGTGACGCGCAGAGCGTACCGACGCGGCCTCAGGAATCCGGAGAGGCGCGGGGGCGGCCCCGGGGCGGGATGGGGCCCGCCCCGCCGGGGAGGCGGCCGGCTTCGGACAGGGCGCGGCGGAGCAGGAACTCGATCTGCGCGTTGGCGCTGCGCAGTTCCTCCCCCGCCCACCGCGCGAGCGCGTCGTGCACCTGCGGGTCGAGCCGCAGCAGCACCTGCTTGCGGGCCTGCCGCGCCGCCTTGGGGGCCGCCGCCGGCCCGTCGGACCGGTCGGCGCTCCCGGCCCCGTCGGCGGGGGAGTCCGTGCCTCCGTCGGGGCTCACTGGTAGAGGGTGCCCGTGTTGACCACCGGCTGGGCCGCGCGGTCGCCGCACAGGACCACCATCAGGTTGGACACCATCGCCGCCTTCCGTTCCGGGTCGAGGTCCACGATGTCCTGCTCCGCGAGGCGGTTCAGGGCGAGCTCGACCATACCGACCGCGCCCTCGACGATCTGCTTGCGTGCCGCGACGATCGCACCGGCCTGCTGGCGCTGGAGCATCGCGGAGGCGATCTCCGGGGCGTACGCGAGGTGGGTGAAGCGGGACTCGATGATGTGGACGCCGGCCGCCTCGACGCGGGCGGACAGTTCGACGGCGAGCTTCTCGGTGATCTCCTCGGCGTTGCCGCGCAGCGACAGGCCGCCGTCCTCGTGGGCGTCGTAGGGGTACTCGATCGCGATGTGCCGGACGGCCGCCTCGGTCTGGGTCTCGACGAACTCGGTGAAGTCGTCGACCTCGAAGACGGCCCGCGCGGTGTCCTCGACCCGCCACACCACCACGGCCGCCAGCTCGATCGGGTTGCCGTAGGCGTCGTTGACCTTCATGACGGGCGTCTCGTGGTTGCGGACCCGGGTGGACAGGGGCCGGCGGGAGGTCAGCGGGTTGACCCAGCGCAGCCCGTCGGTGCGGACGGTGCCGCGGTAGCGGCCGAACAGCTGGACCACGCGGGCCTCGCCCGGCGCGACCGTGTTCAGGCCGCACATGGCGATCACGGCGGCGATGGTCAGCAGGACGCCCGCCGCGATCAGACCCGCCTTGGCCCCGTCGGAACCCGACACCGCGCCGAGCGCGATCAGGCCCGCCCCGGCCGCGACTCCCGCCAGGCCGAGCAGCAGCGCGAGCCCGCCGCCCACGCTCCGCGCGGGGAACTCCCGTACGCCTGCCTCGGTACCGCCCGTGGTGTTCGTCATCATGTGCCCCGTTTCATTCCGTGGCGGCCGGTCGGGCCGCTTAGCAAAGTGATATCACTTTTTCGGGCCGGGCGGGAGTGGGGAAGCGGCGTGGCGGGGGCGGGCGGTGGGAATGCGGTGCGGGGCCCGGCAACCTCCAGGGCTCAGGCTGCGTCGGTTCCTACGGGACGGGTGCTCATTGTCACGTCCGAATTGCCCGGTATGAGAGCCCGTTGGCCGGTTTTTGTCACAGCCTGCGGTGTTAGCTTTCTGAGCTGACGTCGGGGGGTTATCGAGCGGAGCGGGAGCGATGGGCCGAGCAGAAGCGCGAAAGGCGCAGCAGCAGCAGCGCGGTGCGCGACGCGCGCCGCGCGGGCGCGTCAAGGGCAAGGGCGGGGCATCGGGCGGCAAGCCGACCGGCATACGCCGCTTCTTCACCTGGAAGAAGGTGCTCGGCACCTTCTTCGGGGCCGTGCTGCTCGGCATGGCGGCCCTGATCGGCCTCTACTTCTACGTGGAGCCCCCGGACCCCAACGCCGAGGCCCTGACGCAGAACAACGTCTACAAGCTCTCCGACGGCACCGTCATGGCCCGCGTCGGCACCACGAACCGCCAGATCGTGTCGATCGACAAGATCCCCGAGCAGGTGCAGACGGCCTTCATCGCGATCGAGAACAAGTCCTTCTACAGCGACAAGGGCGTCGACCTCAAGGGCATCGCCCGAGGCGTGTTCAACACCGTCACCGGCAAGGGCAAGGCGGGCGGTTCGACGATCACCCAGCAGTACGTCAAGAACTTCTACCTGACGCAGGACCAGACGGCGACCCGCAAGCTGAAGGAGCTGATCATCTCCCTCAAGGTCGACCAGGAGATGGAGAAGCCGGAGATCCTCGCGGGTTACCTGAACACCAACTTCTACGGCCGCAACGCCTACGGCATCCAGGCCGCGGCCCAGGCCTACTACGGGGTCGACGCCGACAAGCTGACCCTGGAGCAGGGCGCGTACCTCGCCGCCGTCCTCCAGGCCCCCAGCCAGTACGACTGGGCGACCGCCGGCCCGAACGGCAAGCGCCTGGTCATGGTCCGCTTCAACGGCGTCCTCGACAACATGGTCGAGATGGGCAAGCTGGACCCGGCCAAGCGCAAGGAAATGAAGTTCCAGGAGCCGATCAAGCCCAAGGCGCCCACCGGCATGGAAGGCCAGAAGGGCTACCTGATCCAGGCCGCCGACGAGGAGCTCAAGCGCCAGACCGGCATGTCCGAGGGCCAGCTCAAGGCCGGCGGCTGGGAGATCACCCTCTCCATCGACCCGAAGAAGCAGGCGGCGCTGGAGAAGGCCGTCCAGGACGAGCTGGAATCCAAGCTCGACCGCAAGGGCCGCGCCGTCGACTCCGCCGTGCAGGCGGGCGCCACCTCCGTGGACCCGAAGACCGGCGCGATCGTCGCGATGTACGGCGGCACCGGGCAGAGCGAGCAGTGGGCCAGCAACGCCCTGCGCAAGGACTTCCAGCCGGGCTCGACCTTCAAGCCGATCGTGCTCGCCTCCGCCATGGAGGGCAAGGCCAGCACGCAGGGCGGGAAGCCGATCACGCCCAACACCCTCTACGACGGCACGAGCAAGCGCCCCGTGGTCGGCAGCGACATCCCCTTCAACCCGCAGAACCAGGACGACCACGACTACGGCGACCCGATGATGACGGTGCAGTCCGCCACCAACTCCTCGGTGAACTCCGTGTACGCCCAGATGATCGTGGACGTCGGGCCGAAGAACGTGAAGAAGACCGCCCTGCAGCTGGGCATGCAGGACCGCGACGGCTGGCCCGAGGACAAGCCCGCCATGTCGCTCGGCACCATGAGCGCCGACACCCTGGAGATGGCCGGCGTCTACGCCACCTTCGACAACCACGGCAAGAAGGTCACGCCGAGCATCATCAAGTCCGCGAAGCACGCGGACCGCGAGTTCAAGCCGGTCCGCGCCGTCGGCGACACGGCCATCAGCCGCCGGACCGCCGACACCGTCACCAAGGTGCTCACCGGCGTCGTCGAGGACGGCTCCGGCAAGGCGGTGAAGAGCTCGGCCTACGAGGCCGCGGGCAAGACCGGCACCACCGAGCGCAACGTGGCCGCCTGGTTCACCGGCTTCACCCCGGAACTGGTCACCGTCGTCGCGATGTTCGGTGACGACCCCACCACCCACGACCAGACCAGCCTGACCGGTACGGCCGGCGGCGGACGCGCGGGCGGCTCCAGCTTCCCGGCCGCGATCTGGAAGCAGTACACCCTCGACGCGCTCAAGGGCGGCAGGACCGGCTCCTTCGACCTGGACGAGGCCGACATGGGCAAGGTCCAGTCGCCGAGCGCCACCACCTCCCCGTCGAGCACGCCGAGCCCGTCCACGAACACCCCGACGCCGAGCAGCACCCCGTCGCCGACCCGCACGCCGAGCGGGACGCCGACCCCGACGCCGAAGCCGACCCCGACGCCGACTCCCACGCCGACGCCGACCCCGACGCCGACGAAGTCGGCCTCGGGCAAGCCCTCGCCGCCGAACCCGGTGCCCGAACCGTAGGCTCCGCAGCACCGGGCCCCGCAGACCCGTAGGACCGCAGACACCTCTGCCCCGCAGGCACGAAGCCTGCGGGGCAGAGGC